>JALRFG010000133.1 GCA_023253795.1 Methylocystis sp. | reverse complement strand
CGCGCAGCAGGCAGCCGACGTTATCGCCAGCCTCACCCTGATCCAGCAGCTTGCGGAACATCGCGACGCCCGTAACGGTCGTCTTCGTCGTCGGACGAATGCCGACGATCTCGATTTCCTCGCCAACCTTCACAACGCCGCGCTCAATACGACCCGTCACAACCGTGCCGCGGCCCGAAATCGAGAACACGTCCTCAACCGGCATCAGGAACGGCTGATCCTTCGGACGCTCCGGCTGCGGAATATAACGATCAACCTCAGCCATCAGCTTCAGGATCGCGTCGTGGCCGATCTCCTTGTTGCTGTTCTCCAGCGCCGCAAGCGCAGAGCCCTTCACAATCGGAATATCGTCGCCCGGGAATTCATACTTCGACAGAAGCTCGCGAACTTCGAGTTCGACCAGCTCCAGAAGCTCCGGATCGTCGACCATGTCGACCTTGTTCAAAAACACCACAAGCGCCGGAACGCCGACCTGGCGCGCCAGAAGGATGTGCTCGCGCGTCTGCGGCATCGGGCCGTCAGCCGCCGAAACAACCAGAATCGCGCCGTCCATCTGCGCCGCGCCGGTGATCATGTTCTTCACATAGTCGGCGTGGCCGGGGCAGTCGACGTGCGCATAATGGCGGTTCGCCGTCTCATACTCAACGTGCGCCGTCGAAATCGTGATGCCGCGCGCCTTCTCTTCCGGCGCCTTGTCGATCTGGTCATACGCCGTAAACGTCGCGCCGCCCGTCTCAGCCAAAACCTTCGTGATCGCTGCCGTCAGTGACGTCTTGCCATGGTCAACGTGACCAATCGTGCCGATGTTGCAGTGCGGCTTCGTGCGTGAAAACTTTTCCTTGGCCATGGTCCCAATCCATTAAGGGCGGGTCCCATGCCCGCGCGCGGCGGCGGTTTACGGGGAAAGACGCCTCAGGGCAAGAGGGTTCTCCGGAAAGAGGCTTCGATCGCGCGTCAATTTCAGGCCAATCTACCGCCAATCACGCGCTCATCTCACGCCTTGCCGTCACCCCTTGCGCGACTTACTTTAACAAACAGAATGCGCCGCCTTCCCTGCGTCTCAGCAGGCGAGTCTTTTACGAACCCGCCGCGTTGACGTTTGCGGCCAGCTCCCGGAATTATCTGTCGTGCCGGATAAAAGTGAATTCACCGCCGAGAATATCGTTATTTCGGTGCTGGGCGGCATTGCCGCGGCGCTGATTTTCGCTGTCGTGACCCGTGGCGGCGCGGGCGGGTTGATGCTCGCGCATCTGGCCCCGCTCCCCATCATGATCATCGCGCTGGGCTATGGCGTGCGGTATGGGGCGTCCGCCGCCCTTCTGGCGACGGCGATCCTCTCCGTCTATCCGCATCCAGTGGTCGGCATGGTCTATGCTGTCATGGTGGCCGGCCCCGCCTGGCTCGCCTGCTACGCCGCCAGCGGCGCTCCGCGTGGTCGACGCGATTTCATCACATCGAACTTCCCCGGATGGGCGGCGTTGGCGCCGGCGGTGGTGATCGCCCTGACCGTGTCGCTGTGGCTGATCGTCGCCACGCTGAGCTTTGGCTCTCTGGACGACGCGCTCAATCCGATCCGCGCGCGAGCCTTTATTGTGCTCGATGAAATGATCAAAGAAAACAAAAGCCTGGAGGGAAAACTCGACCCTGTCGCCCTCTCCGGCTCGGTGGCGATGGCGGTTCCGGCCTTTATCGCCAGCTATACGGTGATGCTCCATATCGTAAATTTATGGATCGCCGGCCGCCTGACGCTGGCCTCAGGCCTTTTGACGCGGCCCTGGCCGGATATCGCCGAAGGCTTTCGGCTGCCAAAGTTCGTCGGAGCGGTTTTCCTGTCGGGGCTCGCGCTCTCCCTGTTTAACGGACCATCGGCGGCGGTCGGCTATGTTCTGGTCGCATCCATGGGCCTTATTCTTTCTTTTCAGGGCCTTGCCGTCGCCCATGCGCGCCTGCGCGATCGTCGCAATGGCATGATTATGCTGGCGATTATGTATTTTGTGGTCGGTCTTCTCGGCTGGCCGCTTGTTTTGTTTGTGCTCATTGGCCTGATGGATCTAATTGTCGACTTCCGGAGCCGCAAAACCCCTATTCCGAGTCCCGGGCAAAATTCGGCGTCTAAACCGGATTGACAAACGGCCGGTTTTTCTAAAAAAAGCGGCAATCCCCGGAGAAAGATAAAAAAATGGAAGTCATACTGCTCGAACGCGTGGCGAAACTGGGCCAGATCGGCGACACGGTCCGTGTCCGCGATGGTTACGCCCGCAATTTCCTTCTGACCCGCGGCAAGGCTCTGCGTGCGACGGAAGGCAACAAGAAGCATTTCGAGACGCAGCGCGCCCAGATCGAGGCTCGTAACCTCGAAGCCAAGAAAGAGGCGGAAGCCGTCGCTGAGAAGCTCGACGGCCAGACCTTCGTGATCATCCGCCAGGCGGGTGAAAGCGGCCATCTCTATGGTTCGGTCGCCACGCGCGACATCTCGGACGCCGCCACCGCCGGCGGTTTCTCACTGAACCGCAATCAGGTGGTGCTGACCCACCCGATCAAATCGCTCGGTCTGCACAGCGTTCCGGTGCATCTGCATCCGGAAGTGGACGTGAAGGTCATCGTCAACATCGCCCGTTCGGAAGAAGAAGCCGAGCGTCAGGCGCGTGGTGAGAGCGTCACGATCAAGGAAGATACCTCGATGGACGATCTCGGCCTCGAAATCGGCGCCGCTCTGGCCGAAGCCGGCGACGTCGAACTCTGATCGTCGATCAAACACACAGATTAGAAGCCCGGGACGAAACGCCCGGGCTTTTTTTATACTTGTCGCCACAGGACCGATTCGAAATCTGACGCAACCGGTTTTGCGAAAATCTTTTGTCGCAATGTGGAAAAGACTCGCAACTCTCATCCGACGCATAAAGGCGGGCGGCATGCGCTGGCGCCCTTCCCGACTTCGTGCAACTGTCCTCTTCACTTCCGGCGTTCAATCGTGTCGCGTTCGAATGCGTCGGTTTCCGCAAACAACCCCAGAGAACCATGCCTCCAATCGAGCAGTTGGCGGAACGCCGGCCGTTTCAGGTCGCGCCCGCCGAGCCGCCGGCCGGCTACCGCAGCCCGCCGCATAACATCGAAGCGGAACAGGCGCTGCTTGGCGCCATTCTTGTGAATAATGACGCCTTCGACCGCGTCTCCGACTTTCTGCGTCCCGAACATTTCTCGGAGGAATTGCACCGGCGGATTTTTGAAACCGGCGCGCAACTGATCCGCGCCGGCAAGCTGGCGACCGTGGTGACGCTCAAGACGTTCCTCGCCGATATTGAGTTGCCGGCCGGCATCACGATCCAGGCCTATCTGGCGCGCCTCGCCGCCGAAGCGACGACCGTCATCAATGCAGAAGATTACGGCCGCATCATTCACGATCTGGCGCAGCGTCGCGACCTGATCAGCATTGGCGAAGGGATCGTCAACACCGCTTACGACTCTCCGGTCGACGCCTCACCGCGCGCCCAGATTGAGGAAGCGGAACGCCGGCTCTACTCGATCGCCGAAACCGGTCGCTACGACGGCGGTTTCCAGAAGTTTTCCGATGCGCTCGTCATCGCCATCGACATGGCCAACAGCGCCTATATGCGCGACGGTCATCTGTCCGGCATCGCCACCGGTCTTGTCGACCTCGACGAAAAAATGGGCGGCCTGCAAAAGTCCGATCTGATCATCGTCGCCGGTCGTCCGGGCATGGGCAAAACCGCGCTCGCCACCAATATCGCCTTCAACATCGCCCGCGCCTATCAATATGAAACCGAACCGGATGGTTCGCATAAAACCATCAATGGCGGCATTGTCGGCTTCTTCTCGCTCGAAATGTCGGCCGAACAATTGGCGACCCGCGTCATCGCCGAACAATCCGGCGTGCCGAGCTATAAAATCCGTCGTGGCGACATCAATGAAGACGACTTCCGCCGCATCACCGACGCGGCGCGCGAGATGCAGAGCATTCCTTTCTTCATCGATCAGAGCGGCGGCATTTCGATCGCTCAGCTCACCGCGCGCGCCCGCCGCCTCAAACGCCAGAAGGGCCTCGATCTGCTGGTCGTCGATTACCTGCAACTGCTCGCCGGCTCGAAATCGCGCGGCGACAATCGCGTGCAGGAACTGACCGAAATCACCACAGGTCTGAAGGCGCTCGCGAAAGAATTGAATGCGCCGATCATCGCCTTGTCGCAGCTCTCGCGTCAGGTGGAAAATCGCGACGACAAACGTCCTCAGCTCTCCGACCTGCGTGAATCAGGCTCCATTGAGCAGGACGCCGACGTGGTTCTGTTCGTCTATCGCGAAGAATATTATTTGCGTAATCGCGAACCGCGCGAGGGCACGGAAGAGCACATCCAATGGATGGCGGCGATGGAGAATGCGCATGGTCGCGCCGAAGCGATCCTCGGCAAACAGCGTCATGGTCCGACGGGAACGGTGCAGCTCGCCTTCGAGGCCGAAGTGACGCGCTTCTCCAATCTGGCTGAAGAAGACAAAATGCCGGCGCGGATATAAAAAAATGGCCGGGATTTCCCGGCCATTTTTATTTTTGCTGTCGCTAAGGCGCTTATTCGGAAACCGGGTTCCAGATGCCCATTTTCTTGTCGAATTTATAGCCCGTCGCCTTTTTAAGAATGTCCTTGGTGGTGTTCATGGTCAGCCAGGACTTGTCGTTCTTGGCGGTGATCGTGATCGCCGTCACCGGAACGGCGACATGCTTGGCGCCAATGCCGAGGAAGCCGCCGACATCCATCATCACCGCGCTGATCGAGCCGTCGGCGTTGAACAGCATGTCGGAGATCTTGCCGAGCTTCTTCTCGTTCATGTCATAGACCGGCTGCTTGTACCAGGCAGAAACGATCGAGCCATAGGACGGCAGCTTTTCCAGCGGGATGACCAGAACGTCGATGGTCTCCTGCTGCTGCGGCTTCGCCGGCGCGGCAGGCGCAGGAGATTCCGCGCGGGCGAGCGGCGCGAAGGACAGCGCAAGCGAAAGCGACAACGCCGCAAGAATGGCCTTGAACATATAAAATCTCCCCAGAATCACGCGCGCGCAATTGCGCGACGATTACCTAGGCAACACAGCCCAGTAATCGAGGTCAAGCAGGACCGACGGATCGGGCTTGCCGTCCGGGCCATTGAGCGGGAAATCGGCGCAGGGCTTATCCTTCGCCGCCACCAGACGCAGGCGCAGCGCGCCAATATCGGTGCGGCCGGGAATTTCGGCCTTATCCAGCACCTCGCTCCAGGCGAAGATCGTGCCGCCCGAGAACAGCGGATTGACGTGGCGTCCGCCATTGACAGCCGAAATATGGAAAACGTTTTCGAGGCCGTTGAACGACAGCGCGCGCGCCATGGAGATCACATGGCCGCCATAGATGATGCGCTTACCGAAACGACCCTGCGCTTCGTAATACTGGTTGAAGTGGACCTTCGAATTGTTCTGGTAAAGGCGGGTGGCGAGCATGTGTTCGGCCTCTTCGACCGTCATGCCGTCGATATGGTCAATCTTCTCGCCCTTGTCGTAATCGCCCCAGAAGAACGGCGAGCCGGCGAGCGCCTTGTCATAGGCGGCGACCTTGATCGCCGGCACGGCCTTGCCGAGCTCGGAGGGCGACACCGCCTTGGGCAGATCGGGAATAACGTCCGGACCAACGACGGCGTTTTTGTCGCGCTTTTTCACCATCACCCAGCGGGCGTAGGAGAGCACGGTCTCGCCACGCTGGTTTTTACCGGTCGTGCGCACATAGACGACGCCGGTTTCTTTATTGGAGTTTTCCTTAAGCCCGATGACCTCGGACACCGCGTCGAGCGTATCGCCGGGATA
>JALRFG010000132.1 GCA_023253795.1 Methylocystis sp. | reverse complement strand
CGATCAATCTGATCACCACGATCTTCAACATGCGCGCTCCGGGCATGACGCTGCACAAGATGCCGCTGTTCGCCTGGGCGATGCTGGTGACGGCCTTCCTGCTCGTGCTGACGCTGCCGGTTCTCGCCGGCGCCATCACCATGCTGCTGACCGACCGTAACTTCGGCACCATGTTCTATGATCCGGCCGGCGGCGGCGATCCGCTGCTGTTCCAGCATCTGTTCTGGTTCTTCGGCCATCCGGAAGTTTACGTGCTGATTCTGCCGGCCTTCGGCTTGATCAGCCACATCGTGTCGACCTTCTCGCGCAAGCCGGTCTTCGGCTATCTCGGCATGGCCTATGCGATGGTCTGCATCGGCTTCCTCGGCTGTATCGTGTGGGCGCACCACATGTATACGGTCGGTCTGTCGCTGAATGCGCAGCGCTATTTCGTCTTCGCGACGATGGTGATCGCGGTGCCGACCGGCATCAAGATCTTCTCGTGGATCGCGACGATGTGGGGCGGCTCGATCTCGTTCCGCGCGCCGATGGTGTGGGCGATCGGCTTCATTTTCGTGTTCACCATGGGCGGCGTCACCGGCGTCGTTCTGGCGAACGCCAGCGCCGACCGTCAGCTGCACGAGACCTATTATGTCGTGGCGCACTTCCACTACACGATGTCGCTCGGCGCGGTGTTCGGCGTCTTCGCTGGGTTCTATTACTGGTTCCCGAAGATGACCGGCTATCTCTACAATGAGACGCTGTCGAAGATTCACTTCCTCATCCTGTTCATTGGCGTCAATCTGACGTTCTTCCCGCAGCACTTCCTTGGTCTCGCCGGCATGCCGCGTCGTTACATCGACTATCCGGACGCCTTCGCGACCTGGAACTATCTGTCGTCGATCGGCGCTTATATCGGCGCGTTCAGCATGGTGGTTTTCTTCTACACGGTGATCGAGGCCTTCCTGCGCAAGCGCGCAGCCGGCGCCAATCCGTGGGGCCCCGGCGCGACGACGCTGGAATGGACGCTGCCGTCGCCGCCGCCGTTCCATCAGTTCGAGACGCTGCCCCGGATCACCGGTTCGGAGCACTAAGACGCCAATCCGCCGGCGCGGTCATCGCGCCGGCGTTTCTTGATTATCGTGCAGCGGGTAACAGCAGGGACGACGTAACCAGCAATGAGCGACGTATCCTATCTGGACGACGGCCAGACGCCGCGCATTCCGATCGCGGCGCCTTCCGATTACATCAGCCTTCTGAAGCCGCGCGTCATGTCGCTGGTGGTGTTCACCGCGCTCACCGGTCTGCTGCTGGCGCCTGTTCCTCCGCATCCGCTGATCGCCTGCGTCGCGCTGCTGTCGATCGCCGTTGGCGCTGGCGCCTCCGGCGCGCTGAACATGTGGTACGACGCCGACATCGACGCCAAGATGACGCGCACCAGCAAGCGGCCGATCCCCGCCGGTCGTCTCGATCCGGAGTCGGCGCTCGCCTTTGGCATGGTGTTGTCCATGCTGTCGGTGTTCGTGCTTGGCTTCGCCACCAACTGGCTGGCGGCCGCGCTGCTCGCCTTCACCATTTTCTTCTATGTCGCGGTCTATACGATGTGGCTGAAGCGCTGGACGCCGCTCAACATCGTGATCGGCGGCGCCGCCGGCGCGTTGCCGCCCATCGTCGGCTATGCGGCGGCGACGGGCGAAATCAATCTCGCCAGCGTCGTTTTGTTCGCCATTATTTTTATCTGGACGCCGCCGCATTTCTGGGCGCTGGCGATCCTGAAAATCGAAGATTACGGCCGCGCTGGCGTGCCGATGCTGCCGAATGTCGCTGGCCTCGACCGCACCCGTCTCGAAATTCTCGTCTACACGCTGCTGCTGGCGCCGCTCGGCGTTGCGCCCTGGCTGCTGGGCTTTGCTTCACCTGTCTACGGCCTTGTCGCCATGGCCGGCGGCGCGATGCTGGTGAACATCGCCGCCAAAATGTTTAGCGCGCGCGATGAGGCCGATATCCGCCGTGCGGCGGGTCGCATGTTCGCCTTCTCGATCCTGTATCTTTTTGGCCTGTTTCTCGTGCTGGTGCTCGAACGGGCGCTGCATCTTCTGGCGCTGATCTGAGAGCGGAGCGGGCGGATGAGCGCGAACACAGGCGATCAGGAACAACAAGTGGGCGGCATCGTGCTGACGCCCGAGCAGAAGCTTAGCCGTCGTGCGCGCAATATTGCGATTGGCGTCGGCGTCGCGCTGCTGGTTGTGCTGTTCTACGCCATCACCATTGTCCGGCTTGGCGGCGCCGTCGCCAATCGGACACTTTGAGCCGCCAATGCAGAAGCCGTCTCCCGAAACCAACCGCAAGCAACGCAACATCGCGTTGTGGCTGCTTGTCGGCTCGGCGGCGATGCTGGCGCTCTCTTTCGCCTCCGTGCCGCTCTATCGCGCTTTCTGCGCCGCGACCGGCTTTGGCGGCACGCCGCAAAAGGCCCAAATCCAGGCTGCGGCTACAAAGCCGGGCGTGCGTCATCTGACGGTGCGGTTCGATTCGAATGTCGCGCGCGATCTTCCCTGGCGTTTTGAGCCGGAAGTGTCGAAACGCTCGCTGCGCACCGGCGAGACGACGACCGTTTATTACAAGGTGTCGAACCTCTCGGATCATGAAACGAGCGGACAGGCCGCCTATAATGTCAGCCCCGATCAGGCGGGCGCTTTTTTCGTGAAGGTCGCCTGTTTCTGTTTTGAAGAAAAACGACTGGGGCCGCATGAGACCGCCGAATGGCCGGTCGTCTTTTATCTCGATCCTGCCCTCGAAAAAGAAGAGTCGATGGCGCGGGTCGAGGAAGTCACTCTGTCCTATTCGTTTTTCCCGACAAAGGCGTCCGCGCGCGGCGTCGATGCGGGGAAACCGAAAGGCTGATCATCCATTGCCGCGCGCTGCGCGGTTGAGGCAATACGAACACGTCCGGGCGACCGGATGAATGATGAGGAAGAGAAACAATGGCCGGACACGCGAAACCCGATCACGATTATCATCTGGTTGATCCGAGCCCGTGGCCGATCACGGGCGCCTTTGCGGCGCTGGTGATGGCGGTTGGCGCCATCGCCTGGATGGCGCAACACAAGGGGTCGCCGATCTATGGCTTCACCTATGGCGGCACGATGTTTTTCGCCGGTTTCGCTTCAGTGCTGGGCGTCATGTACGCCTGGTGGAGCGACATCATCCGCGAGGCGGAGCGCGAAGGTCATCATACGGCGGTCGTGCAGCTGCACCATCGCTACGGCATGATCCTCTTCATTCTGTCCGAGGTGATGTTCTTCGTCGCCTGGTTCTGGGCCTTTTTCGACTCGGCGCTGTTTCCGGCCGATCCGACGCAGGTGATGCGCACCGAGATTTTCCAGGGCGTCTGGCCGCCGAAGAGCATTGAAGTCCTGAGCCCGTGGAAACTGCCGCTGCTCAACACGCTGATCCTGCTCACCTCGGGCGCGACGCTGACCTGGGCGCATCACGGCCTGCTCAACAATGATCGCGACGTGCTCAAGAAGGGCCTGATGGCGACGATCGGTCTGGGTCTGCTGTTCACCTGCATTCAGGGTTATGAATACGCCCATGCGCCTTTCGCCTTCTCCTTCGACCCGGCGCATCCGGCGGCGACCAACTATGGTTCGACCTTCTTCATGGCGACGGGCTTCCATGGCTTCCACGTCATCGTCGGCACGATCTTCCTGATCGTTTGTCTGTTCCGCACGATGAAGGGCCACTTCAAGCCTGATCATCACCTCGGCTTCGAATTCGCCGCCTGGTATTGGCATTTCGTCGACGTCGTGTGGCTGTTCCTGTTCTGCTGCATCTATGTGTGGGGGAACTGGGGCGGCACAATGGAATAGCGCTGCTGACGCGCCCTGACTGAAATCAACGGTCACGGGTCTCCCGTGACCGTTTTTGTTTGGAGAAGTCTTCGATGTCCGAAGAGCATGTTTATCCGCCGGCGTCCGTCTATCTCGATGGGTTGCGGGGCCGATGCCCGCGTTGCAGCAAGGGCCATATGTTCGATGGCCTGCTCGCCGTCGCGCCCAAATGCGAAGTCTGCGCTCTCGATTTCTCCTTCGCCGACACGGGTGATGGCCCGGCGATCTTTGTCATGACCATCGCCGGCTTCATCATTGTCGGTCTCGGACTCTATGTCGAAGTCGTCTATCAGCCGTCCTACTGGGTGCATGTCGCGATTTTTTTGCCATTGTCGGCGCTGGTCGTCATCGGCCTGTTGCGTCCGACCAAAGGTCTGCTGATCGCGCTTCAATATTTCAATAAGGCCGAAGAAGGCCGGCGCGAGTCATGACGCGCGGCGCAAGGGCGCTGCTCGTTCCCGGCGTCGCCACGGCGCTCGCCTTTGCGTTGCTTGTCACGCTTGGCGTCTGGCAGGTAAGGCGCCTTGGCGAGAAAGAGGCGCTGATCGCGCGGGTTGAGGCGCGGCTCGATGCGCCGCCACAAGCGCCGCCATCGCGCGCCGAATGGTCGGGGCTTGCGCCTGCGGATTATGATTTCCGCCATGTCCGCGTCAGCGGTCATTATCTCGCCGGGCCGGAAGCATGGCTCTATACGCGGCCGCCGGAAGGATTTGGCCGTGAGCCAGGCTATATTGTGCTGACGCCGTTCGAATTATCGGATGGCGGCGTTGCGCTGGTCGAACGCGGCTTCGTGCCGGAGTCAAAAAAAGCCGCCTATGGCGCGCCGCCTTCCGGCGATGTGACGCTGATCGGCCATCTTCACGCGCCGCAGTCGCGTAATCTGTTCACGCCGGCCGATACGCCTGCGCAACGCATCTGGTATACGCGCGATCCTGCGGCGATCGCCGTCACGCTCGGCTATGCGGCGGCGGCGCCCTTTAGTCTGGCGCCCGATCCGGGCGAGCGCGTTGATCCTTCGCAGCCGCAACCGGCCCCGAGCGCGCCGCAGATCGTTAACAATCATCTCTCCTATGCGTTCACCTGGTTTTCGCTGGCGGGCGTGTTGCTGGTGGTTTTTGCGCTCTTCGCGCGCGGCCGGCTGGCATCAGGCGACAGGCGGGCGTAAGAATGTCCTGACGCCGCCGCGAATATGTTATGAAGCGGCGCTGATGGGCGCCGATTGGCGATTAATTCTAAAGGGACATGCCCTTGCGCTATCTCTCGACTCGCGGTGAAGCCGCGCAGCTTGGCTTTAATGATGTTTTGCTGGCCGGGCTCGCCGTTGATGGCGGTCTTTACACGCCGCTCGCCTATCCGCATGTCGCGCCGGGCGATATCGCCGCGCTGGCGGGCGTTCCCTACGCCGAAGCCGCCGCGCGCCTGATCGCGCCCTTCATGAGCGGCCCGATTGCGATGGATGCATTGCGCGCCCAGACGGACGCCGCCTATGCGGGCTTCCGTCATCGCGCCATCGCGCCGCTGTCGCAGATTGCCGACAATCTTTTCGTGCTGGAGCTGTTCCATGGACCGACGCTCGCCTTTAAAGATCTGGCGATGCAGTTGCTCGGCCGCATGATGAATGATGTGCTGGAGCAGCGGAATTTGCGTGCGACCATTGTTGGCGCAACCTCTGGCGATACGGGCGCCGCCGCGATTGAAGCGTTTCGCGGGCTGGATCGCGTCGATGTGTTCATCCTCTATCCTAACGGTCGCGTGTCGGATGTGCAGCGTCGGCAGATGACGACGGTCGAAGACGACAATATTCATGTCATCGCGCTCGACGGATCGTTCGATGATGCGCAAAACATTCTCAAACGTCTGTTCCGCAACGCGCCGTTTCGCGAGAGCGTCGGCCTCGCCGGCGTGAACTCGATCAACTGGGCCCGCATCGTTGCGCAGACGGTGTATTATTTCACCAGCGCCGTCGCGCTCGGCGCGCCGCATCGTCATCTCTCCT
>JALRFG010000131.1 GCA_023253795.1 Methylocystis sp. | reverse complement strand
GACGCGCCGGCGAAAGCGCCGGCGGCGGCGAGCGCGAGAGAACCAAAAATCATACGTTCTTTCCTTGCAGTGATGTTTTGTAACTTATCAGCTTACGCCGACTCGATGGCTTCCTCATCGCAGACGACGCGCGCGCCGTCTTCGGCCTCGGAAGCCACGTCGATCTTCAGCGACTGGATGGCGGCGGTTTCGCTGGCCTGATCGGTGAAATGATCGAAGAACATCTTCATGGTGCGGTCGATGCCATGCGGATTGATGCGCCGCGTATCGTCCCGATAGAAACGCGCCGCATTTGGCGACACATTCACAAGATCATAGGACGGGAGATAGGCGATATTGGGCCGTGCGCGCACGACTTCGTCGGCGGCGGCGCGCAGGATCGATTTGACCGCCATATTGGAGACGATGACGTGGCGATCTTCGTAGGTAGCGATAATGCCAACCGGCGAAACGCTGAGAATGATGCGCACGCGCGGATTGACTTCGCGGATCCGGTCGACGGCGGCAAGAAAGTCGCGGACGACTTCGCTCACTGTCATATTATAGAATTCATAGACGTTTTCGTCCCACTCGCCGCCGGCCACGCCGGGCGCAAGTTGCAGGATCGCGCCATCCGGCTTGTGCCGCCAGGTTTCGGTGTGGCCGAAGGTGAAGACGAACACATCCATCGTTTCGAGCATGTCGCGCACAGAGGCGAGATGCTGTTCGCGATCGGCGCGCATTTCATCGATGGTGGCGTAACCGTCCGGTTCGATGCGCGGCCGGAAAGGATCGACGAAGCGGCCATCTTCGGGACGGGTCCAGTAATCGAGCTGCGGGTTGAAGCGCCCATAGGCGCGATTGATAAGCTGCAAAAACTGCGCGGTCGTATAGAGATTGCCGTAACGGCAGGAATACATCGCGTAATTGCGCCGCTCCGCCTCCGCCGCCGACATATCGGCCGGCGGGCGCTCTGCGAGATAATAGGTGTAGCCGCTGGATTGCAGCCGATGCGCGATTTCCTGCGCGAAGCAGCTTCCGGCCGTCGCCACGCGATCATGCCGCGCGATCTTGAAGGGCGTCGCCACCAATGGATCGATCGCATAGGGCGGCAGAGAGGTCACAGCCTTGCGCCAGAAGCGATGGTCGGGTAGGGAGCTATAGGGATTGTCGGCCATTGGCCCTGGTCCTCATCGATGATGATCGATCGGTTACGTCGCCGTCACACTCCCGCCGTCGGGATCAACGCGTCGTGGCCGGAACATAGACGGGGCGTCGCCGCTTGTCACCCGTCGGACGCAGCGTTTCGCAGCGCGGCCTGAACGACTCAGGTGATTTTCCATATGATTTTCTCCCAGATCGACCGACAGATTGTGAAGTCTTGGCGCGAATATGCGCTGGAGCCGCGTCTGGCCCGGATTACGGGTCGCGTTCTGCGCAACACCGGGCCACGCATCGCCGTGATCGGCAACTGCCAGAGCTTCGGCATCGCCTATGCGATGAAGCTCATGGACCCTTCTGCGACGGTCAATCATTTCTCCGCCATCGGACGTTCCCGCGCCAATATGTCGCTCTTTTTGCGGACGATGGAGACGTACGACTACGTCTTTACGCATGATTTTACCGACGGCCACCTTTCGGGCGGCGGAACGTCCGAGCAATTGCGTCAGCACATCCCCCGGACGGTGCTGTTTCCGGCGATCGGTTTTTCGGCCTTTCATCCGGACATGGTGCTCATTCACGATCTCTCGCGACATCATGGCTTCGTGTTTGGTCCGATTGGTCCCTATCATTCCGCGCTCGCGCTGTTCGCCTGGCGCAAGGGTCTGTCGCTCGAAGAAGCGAACGCGCTCTATAATGAAAACGTCTTCCGTCTTGTCGGCTATTTCGATGTCTGGAATGACGCGGCGCGCGAATTGGTCGATGGCTTGCAAAGCGGCTACGGATTCGATTTCTCGGCCGATCTACTGAACTGGTCGCGGCGCGGCGTCTTCATGTACAGCAACGTGCATCCGATGCATTTTGTGCTGAATGACGTGACGAAACATTTGTGGCGTCGAGTCGGATTGCCGCTGCGCGAGGAAAACCTCCAGCTCTATGGCATTGACGATCTTGGCCGCGCCGAAGTGTTTCCGGTTTATCCGCCGATCGCCAAAATGTTTGGCGTTAAAGGCAGCTATCTGTTCAAGCTGGCCAATCATCGACTCAATTACAGCGTCGGCGATTTCCTGACGCTGCCGCAATATCTCTCCGCCTGTTACAAAACCTATGCGGCGGTCCCGTCGGACAAGCTGTCCTGTGCGCGCGTCGATGGGTGGACCGCTGACGCCGCGGTCAGCGATCTGCTTGTGAAGATGGCGAAGGATAATTTGCGCGCCGGCCTGACGCCGACGCTCTGAAGGCAGAGGCGCCGCCCGAAGGCGGCGCGTCGCAGCTTACTTCCAGCGCGTATCGAAGCGGGCCAGATTAAACGGCGGCTTGTAGACGTGCAGCGGGTTCTCGCCGTTGAAGGGTTTGACCACTGTGAGAATGCGGTCACGGTGCTTCAGCGGCGAAAACTCTGAAGGATCCTTGTCGCCGATCGGTCCAAAAGCGTGTTTCGGGTCGAGGTTGATCGAGAAGCCCGGACGCGGGCTCATCCAGCTTTGCGCATCGACATCCATATAGGCTGTCTTCAGCATGTGGTTGAGGCCCCACTGGGTCGGGACGAAACAGGATTTCGACGAATCCGACATATCCCAGTAGTAGGTGTCGGGGCGCAGTTCGAGCGTGCCGTCGCCTTCGAAAATGGCGATTGAATTCTCGTGCAGCAAATGGCGCACTTCGGCGAAGCCCGCAAAGGGATCGACCAGATGGTAATAAACGCCAAGGCAGATCACGATGTCGAAGGTCTCGTTGAGTTTCGAGGCCTCGTAAATTGACACGCTCTGATTGATTTCAACTTTCGATTTGAGCAGCTTGTGAGCCAGTCTCAAACCGGCGCCGCTCGCCCAATTCTGCGAAACGTCATCGGTCGCCAGAACGCGCTTTGCGCCACGGCGTTCGGCGTAGAAGCTCCAGTAGCCGTCCCAGCAGCCAATCTCCAGAACGCTCTTGCCGGTGAAATCGATCTTGTCGAGTTCGCGTTCAATGAAACGCCAGATGCGGCGGTGATCATCCGCCTGCGACACGCTGGTGGCGCGCAAGCCGTCGCCGAAGTCGTACTCGTGATACCAGGTGATGGCGTCGATTTCTTTTTGCAGCGCCTCACGAGTGGCCGCGTCATGCGTGGTCATGAAAACTTTTCCCTGATAGGCCGCCCCGCGAGAGGCGGGATCGGCGCGACTGCGTCACCGGAGAGATGACGGCGCGGCATGCGCCTTGAGGCTCATCCGCCGCAAAATGAATCCCTGTGATTTTGCCCGTAATCCGCCGGCGGCGCAAGGCAAGCTGGCCCCCCGAGAAGATCCTCGAAGCGGATCGTCGACGTCTCAGGCGGGCGCCGACTCCATGTCCCGCGTGAAGGCGCAGATTCGCGGCGCGATATGTTGGCGGAAGCGCGAGCCGTTGAAGACGCCATAATGGCCAACATCCAGTTGCAGGTAGTGGCGTTTGCGGGTCTCGGGAATATTGGCGCACAGCGATAGCGCCGCTTCGGTCTGGCCGACGCCGGAGATGTCGTCCTTCTCGCCCTCGACCGTCAGCAGCGCAGTGCGGCGGATGGCCTTCAGGTCGATCAGTGTGTCGCGGTGGCGCAGCAGGCCGAGCGGCACCTCATGTCGAATGAAAACGCGCTCGACGGTCTGGAGATAGAATTCGGCGGTCATATCCATCACCGCGAGATATTCATCGTAGAAATCGCGGTGTTTTTCCGCTGAATCGCCATCGCCCTCGATCAGATGATTGAACATGTCGACATGCGCCGACACATGGCGCTCGAAATTCATCGCCATAAAGCCGGAGAGTTGCAGAAAGCCGGGGTAGACCTCGCGCCCCATCGCCGCGTTGGGGAAAGGCACGGTGTGAATGCAATGGCGTTTGAACCAGTCGATGCCGCGTTGTTCGGCGAGTTTGTTCACCGCCGTGGAATTGACGCGCGTGTCGATGGGCCCGCCCATCAGAATCATCGACTCTGGCGCATGCGGGCTGTTCTTCGCCTCCAGCAGCGCAATAGCGCAGATCAGCGGCACCGAGGCCTGACAGACGCCCAGCGTATGCAGCGGCGCGCCATCATTTTCCTTCGACAAATGCTGCATCATCTCGGCGAGATAGTCGATGTAATCGTCGAGATCGAAGCCGCCATCGGCCAGCGGCACATCGCGCGCGTCGCGCCAGTCGGTGATGTAAACGTCATAGGACGGCAAAAAGGCTTCGACCGTGCCGCGCAGCAGGGTCGCGTAATGGCCCGACATGGGCGCAACGATCAGCAATTTTGATTGTTTCGGCGGCGCGCCGGCGAACTGACGGCTGAAATGCAGCAGGCCGCAGAACGGCTTTTGCCAGATTGTCTCTTCGACGATCTCGACCGTTTCGCCGTCGATGGTCGTGGCGTCCAGTCCGAACATCGGCTTGCCGTAGCGGCGCGTCATACGCTCGAACAATTCGCCGGTGGCGGCGATATTGCGGCCAAAAATCGTGTGATGCAGCGGATTCAGCGGATGTTTGACGGCGTGCAGCATGGCGTCGGTGACGGCGCGCGCCGGGGCGAAGGCCATGTGCATGAATTCGTAGAACTGGTACGACAGTCGATCCATAACGACGTTTTCTCCGTCTGGCGCTGCGAAAAGCCGCCAGCCTATGGTGCGATGCACAATCTGGCGTTCAAACTAGCCACAAACCGGCAAGAATGAAAGCATTATCAAAAGCTCGCCGCCGCAATGGCGATGAACGCCAGCCATAGCCCCGCACTCGCCCGCCAATACAGGGCGAGGGCGCGGCGGATGTCCGCGATTGTGGCCTCGCGCCGGCCGTCGCCCAGCGTCGCCCCCGCCACGTCGACGCTCCCATAGGCCCTCGGACCGCCCAGACACAGCCCCAGCGCGCCGGCCATGGCGGCTTCCGGCCAGCCGGCGTTGGGCGAGGCGTGATGCGCGGCGTCCCGCTGCGCGATCCGGAAAGCGTCTGTCGCCGAGGCGCTTGGCAGGAGCCATGCCGCCAGCGCGATCAGACCGGCGGCGCAGCGTGCGGGAAGCAGGTTCAGCAGGTCGTCGAGGCGCGCCGCTGCCCAGCCAAAGGCGAGATGACGCGGGGATTTATGGCCGATCATGCTGTCGGCGGTGTTCACCGCCTTGTAGACCAGCGCGCCGGGCAGGCCGAAAACGGCGAGAAACAGCGCCGGAGCAACAACCCCGTCTGAGAAATTCTCGGCGAGGCTTTCGATGGCGGCGCGGGCGACGCCGGCTTCATCAAGGGCGGAGACATCGCGACCGACAATTTGCGCCACGGCGCGGCGGCCGTCTTCGAGCGAAACGGCAAGCGCATCCGCGACGGCGCGAACATGTTCATGAAGACTGCGCTGCGCGAGAAGGCTGGAGGACAGAAGCGCCAGCAGAACAGGGTCGCCGATCACAAGGCCGCATAATTTTGTCACCACCGCGCCCGTCAGCGCAGCCGCAAGGACCACGATTCCGATGGCCACGACGCCCATCCGTCGCCGGCGCTCGAAATCATCGCATGCATTGTTGAGGCGCGTGTCGAGCGCTGCAATCAGCGTCCCCAGCCAGACGACAGGGTGACCAATCCGCCGGAAAAGCGCGTCCGGATAACCGACGCCCGCTTCAAGAGCGAGCGCCAGCGCGGCGAGATCAAAATGCAAACCGGCTTACCGCCCGAACAGGCCGGTGACCGAGGCCTTGGCGAGAGCGTTTTGATTGATGGTGAAACCGGCGATGGCGGTGCGGCCGTGGGCGGCGTCGCCAAGCTTGTCGATCTTCAGCGCATAGACGGTGAAAATATAGCGATG
>JALRFG010000130.1 GCA_023253795.1 Methylocystis sp. | reverse complement strand
GCCGCGCCCCGTCCGCGCTTCCCTTTCCGGGAGCCTCCAAAATAGCTTTCGTCGACTTCAATCTCTCCTGAAAGCCACGGCTCTGTTTCGGCGAGCTTTAGTGC
This sequence comes from Methylocystis sp., assembly GCA_023253795.1. Taxonomy (GTDB): domain Bacteria; phylum Pseudomonadota; class Alphaproteobacteria; order Rhizobiales; family Beijerinckiaceae; genus Methylocystis. Next base: position 5,825 of record JALRFG010000130.1, on the reverse strand, counting down.
AATCAACTCGCGCAGCTTATGGAAATAGAGCGTTGCTGTGTGCCGATTGACGCCGACAAGATCGGCCGCTGTGCGCGCTGTTGCACCAGCAACAAATTGTCGAATGAGGTCCTCTTGAACACGTTCCGGGAGCCGACTTTTTCGCCTTCGCTCAACCATCTGATCTAAATAGCCTTTCTCAGCTATCTAGGCCAGCCCCAATTATAATACAGTCAAATCAAATGGAGGAACGATGAAAACAATATCCCGAACCGCAGGCGCGCTGATCGCGATGATGCTGATTTCAGGCCCCGTGCTCGCTCAGGGCGCGGCTGCAATCAAAACGTGTTCGCAGGCCTATAATCAATGCTTTGACGCCTGCACCAAGCGCGACTCCAAAGGCGACCTCGCGAGCGCCAAATGCATCGATAAATGCTCCATGGCGCGCGCGAAATGCGATAGCGCCGGCTGCTTCAAGGACGAGGGCATAGACGCTTGCGGTCTCGTCAAGGAATGATGCGGCGCCACAAATAACGACCCCGGTTTTATCCGTGAGCAGAGCGCCGTTCTGCAGGATGAAAAGCGGACAGCAAAAACGTACAGGAGAAATACATGAGAATTTTGTTTTCTACAGCTGCGACCGCGCTGTTTCTTGTCTCGAGTAGCGCCTATGCCGCCGTTGGCCTGGACACCTACGTCGACAAGAACGGCTTTCTTGATGTGCAGGCGCTGACATGCGGCCAGCTGGCAGACACCTATCAGGAAGACGCCAATGCGCTCGCGAACTGGTATTCGGGCTGGTACAACGGGCTAGCGAAAAAGCATTACTATCATTACTCCCGCGTTGCCGGCGAAGAGCATATGGTGATCGTTTACTGCAAGCAGCATCGCGATGAAAAAATCATTCACGCGCTGGACAAGATCTTCAAGGAAGAACGCGCGCCGAAATAAGGCTCCGAGACAAGACCAGGGAGCCCGGCCGAAAAGCCGGGCTCTTTTGACGACACGCATGCTCCTCGCCGCATTGACCGCCGCTTCGGCGGAAAGCGCTCTAAACGGCCAGCCGGTCCGGCTGACGACGACGATGCCGGCCAACCCTGCCTCAAAAAGACTCTTGTTCCGCTTGCGTTTCACGCCTAGTTTGCGGGTGAACGCGTTCGTTTTGATTCGTCGAGTCGGCTTCGCGAAGGCTGTTACACTTCGCGCTTCGAGGAATCTGCAATCATGGACCGCGACCCCAGCGTCGACACGGATGACTTCGCCGCCCTTCCGGGCGAGGACGCCACGCATCCCGGCGAACTCGGGAGCGCCGCCGAAGGTCGCGCCTTCTCTGGCCGGGCCATGCTCGTCGAACAGGGACGACACCGCTTTTTCTCCACTGTGCTGCCAAGCGACGTGCTCGCCCATGCCTGCGTGGTGGAGCCGCGCAATGAAAATCCGATTGACGGGTTTCAACGCCTGCTCGACGAACGCCGCGCCCGCGCCATCGCGAAATACATCGACTCCGGATTCGGCACCGTGCCGGGCGCCATCGTGCTCTCAGCGCAAACGCGCGCGCATCTGCGCTTCGACCGTGACAGCGGCGAACTGACGTTCCGCGCCGACCCGCGCGCCTTTCTGATCATCGATGGCCAGCATCGCGTCTTTGGTTTTCGTCTCGCGAAAAAAGCCGTCAGCGCCCCTGTGGTGATCTACAACCGTCTAACGCGCGCGCAGGAATGCCGCCTGTTCATGGACATTAACACCAAGCAGAAACCGGTGCCCGGCGAATTGCTGCTCGACATCCGGCGCCTGTCGGAAGTTGAATCGAAAACCGACGCGCTGCTGCATGATGTCTTCGATATGTTTTTCCAGCGCGAGGACAGCGCGCTCAATGGCTTCCTCAGCCCGGCGGAAAAACGCAAGGGCATGATCTCGCGCGTCACCTTCAATGCGGCGCTGCGTTCGATCCGCAAAGCCTTTGAGGGCGCGCCCGCGACCGACGTCTATAATGTGTTCAACGCCTATCTGCTCGCCTGTCGACGCGGCCTCGGCCTGCACGATCTCGACGCGCAGATCGCCAATCCGATTTTGTTCAAGGCGCTGACGTTGCTTTTCGTCAATGTCGCGGAACGTGTCGCTGATCGTCATGGCGGCCAATACACCATCACGAATTTCGAAGAAGTGATGATTCCCTTCTTCCGACGACTGAAAAAATCCGATCTGCCCCGCGCAGGTCTGACCGCCTCAACGCTGCACGAACATTACGCCAAGGCGTTGTCGGCCGGCTTCCTGATCAAACAATGGCTTTTCGCCTGACGGGCGATTGCGTTTCGCGTCGGCTGAAGCCATGTTCGGTTTTCTCCCAGTGAAACGGCCGCATCCATAATTCGAACAAGGCGCGCCATGCCGCGAAGGTCAGCATGGCGAGCCACAACGGCAGCAGCGCAAGCTTTGGCCAATGCGAACCAAGATTTCTGCGCCGGATGCCCAGCCATAACGGCCAGACAAGAGAAATCACGCCCAGCCCCGCCACGCCGCACCACAGCGACGCCAGAAGAATGTCGCCGACGCTCGTCGGTCGCAGCAATGTGCCATAGAGCGCATCCCACATAAAGCGCACCGCGAAGAAGGGCCCCAGCAACGGCCCCAGCACGCCGCCGAAAAACATCGCCATCACAGCGCCGGCGCTACGCGGTCCCAAATCCGCGATCAGACGAAGGGGGTGACGGCAATGCGCCAGCGCGGTTTGCATCCAGCCCTTCAGCCAGCGTGTGCGCTGACGCGCCAAAGCGACGAAATCGCCGGGAGCTTCTTCATAAGTGTCGGAGTCAAATGTGCGCACGCCATAGCCAGCGCGGGCAAGCCGCAAGCCGAGATCGGCGTCTTCGGTCACATTGAACGCATCCCAAAATCCAATTTCGCGTAAAGACGCAATACGGAAATGATTGGAGGTCCCTCCAAGAAATATCGGCAACGTAAGCTTGGCGAGGCCGCGGTTATAAACATCGAACAGCGCCGCATAATCCATGGCGAACAGCGCCGTCATCCAGTTCTGCCGCGCATTATCGATGACAAGACTCGCCTGCAAACAGGCGATCTCCGGCGGAAGCGTCGCAAACAATGACGCCGCAAGTCGCAATTACTCTGGCTGCGGCACGTCCTCGGCGTCGAACACCGCCACCAGCGCGCCACGGGCCAGCGGCATCGCAACATTGAGCGCACGCGGCTTGGTGCGCGGCGCGCCTTTCGGGGCGATGACAATTTCATACGGCGTCTGGGGCGCATGAGCGCGCAGCGCGGCGGCTGTATCGTCGTCGTCAATTTCGACGACAAATATGACATCAAGCTTGGCGCGTGGATAATTCAGCGCGTCAATGGCGCGCGACAATTGCTGCGCAATCCGCGCTTCGCGATACAACGCGATGACGATCGTGTAGATGGGCAATGCTGCATCATCGAGATGCGGAAAACGCGGCGGAGCGACAAAACTCGCCGCACAGGCGCATAGACGCAACATAATCGACGCCAGAAAAGCCAGCGCCAGCAGCAGCGCGCTGCCTTGTGCGACAGCCGCTGCCGGCGAGAAAACGCCCGCGAGCAGCAGGGCGAGCAGCAACGTCGCGTAAAGAAGCGGCCGTCGAGCACGCAATGAGGTCCGCGCCGATAATTCCTGATCGACCCGCTCGGCGCTGAAGGCCGCCTGTTGCGCCATCTGCTCCGGCACGGCGCTGCGCACCGAGGTCATGAGCAATGTCGGCGTCGTCACCGCGTAAAGCGCCCGCTCGCCATCAGGACGCCGCTGACTAAGCAAGCGCAAGATCGCCGCACCGCGCGGCGCAAACAGCCAATGCGCGCCATCAATCGGCGCGCGCAGGCGCGCATAACCGTCTGCGATGGTCTGCATCCCCTCCGCTGTGACGCGGACCAGGCTTTCCAGAAAGGGCGCGCCAAGCTCCGCCGCCAGCGCGCGATAAAAAAAGGCTTCAGACAGGAGCCCCTCGGCGATCAGCGCCCGATCCGCCGAAACGCCCTGCCGGCGCGCGATGACGGCCGCACGATCCAGCAGCGCCGGCGCGACTCCATGGTCCAGCAAAAAGGCGATTTCGACGGGCGGCGGACGCGAAACCGGGTGCAATAGCGAAAAACTGTCGACCGAAGGCCTACTCATGCCCTAAACACCGGTAAAACGGGGACCAGACACCGTGTTGACAATTACTCAACTTCTGCGCGCTGGCAAATGGCGCGGCCTGAGCCTCCTCGCGCTGGCGACGTTTCTGCTGTCGCTGGCGGCGGACATCTCCGTGGCCTTCGCCGCCACGCCCGCCAGCCAGATGACCCCGTCCTTCTGGGATCCCAATAAGATGCCGGAGAAACCGGATCTCGCCAGCATCCGCCAGATCCGCTTTCTCACCGAGGACGATTATCCTCCCTTCAATTTCCAGGGACCCGACGGCCAGCTCGCCGGTTTCAATGTCGATCTGGCCCGCGCCATCTGCGCGGAGCTCGCCGTGCCCTGCACCATCCAGCGGCGCAGCTGGGATTTGCTGATCCCTTCCCTCGACGACAACAGCGGCGACGCCGTCATCGCTTCGCTGGCGATCAATGACGACACCCGCAAGCAGGTTGATTTCACCGCGCCTTACTTCCAGGCGCCCGGACGCTTCGTGCTGCGCAAGGACTCCCTCCTGAAGGATATTGCGCCCGCAACGCTTGGCGATCGATCGGTTTCCGTCGTCGCCGGCTCCCGACACGAGGCGTTTCTGACCGCCTTCTACCCAAAGCTGACGCGCGTCACCTTCGAAACGCCGGCCCTGGCGCGCACAGCGGTCAAAGCCGGCCGCGTGCAGATGCATTTTGGCGACGCCACCACATTGTCCTACTGGCTCAATGGTTCTGACGCCGGCGGCTGTTGCGAATTCAGAGGCGGCGCCTTCACCGACCCGCGATTTTTTGGCGATGGGGTCGGCGTCGCTGTGAAAAAGGGCAATGCCGCCTTGCGGCGCGCCCTCGATTACGCTCTCGCCCGCCTCGCCCGGCGCGGCGTTTATGGCGAACTCTATTTGAAATATTTCCCGATCGGCCCGTTCTAAAAGGCCTCGTCACGCAGCGCCATGCGACGGCTGGCGACGGCCCGGCGCGCAGCGTCGATCGTCTGCGCGAGGCGGTTGCGATACTGTTCAGCGCCCGGATCGCCGCTGCGCAGCGCCGTCTCATAAGCCCCTGCGATATCCGCCGTGGCCATGGCGCCAATGGCCAGCGCCGATCCCTTGATCGCATGCGCGACATCGGCGCGGCGCTCCGCCTCTCCCGCCTCGAAAGGCGCCGCCAGTCGCGCCACAATCTGCTCCGCCTGCTCGTCAAACAGGCGGAGCAACTCGTCTTCCAGTTCAGGATCGCCAAATGTCTGGCGTGAAAGATGGTCGAGATCGAGATCGGCGGACGCTCTCGGCGAGCTGCCCGGCGATCCCTCGCCACCCCAGAATGGCCCCGCGCCGTAGCGTGCGCCGGCCCCGGCGACCCATCGCATCATTGACGCGCCGCTGCGCCGGATCCGTTCCATGCCGACCTCTCAAATAATTGAATTAAATAGATTTATTCCTGAGACACAGGAAAACGACGCTTCTTATGCGTCTGATTTTAAACAAGCTTGACCTTGAATGCTGAAAGCCCCGTTAACGACGTTTGCAATAGGCAAGAGCCGCATATTTCAATTACATGCTCTGGAGAGTAAGATTTGGTTAATCTTTGGCGCCCGGCCTGTCGGGCGCCGGGGGCGGCTGTTCGCTTGCCCCCATGTGTCCGGACCGTTCCGGAAGCGTTGATGTAAAGCGGCGACCCGTGTGGTCGCCCGGAGTATTGATGAT
>JALRFG010000012.1 GCA_023253795.1 Methylocystis sp. | reverse complement strand
CCCATTCCGCCCTCAACGCGCGCGGCGCTCGCCGGCGCAACCGTGCTGCTGAATCTGTCCGCCTCCAACGCAATTGTCGGAAAATCGGATTATCGCGAGACGCTGTGCTGCGCGCATTCGGCGCGGTGTCTTTCCGCTTATCTTTATTCGGCGGCGGGGCAGGGCGAGTCGACCACCGATCTCGCCTGGGACGGCGAGGCGATGATTTTCGAAAACGGCGCCCTGTTGGCGCGTGCGCCGCGCTTTGCGCAGGAGCCGCAACTGATCTGCGCCGATCTCGATATTGGCTGTCTCGTCGCCGAACGTCTGCGCCAAAGCTCTTTTGGCGATTGCACCGATGTCGAAGCGGGCGCGACAATGTTTCGCCGCGTCGATTTCGATCTCGCGGCGCCGCGCGATCGCGATCTCGGCCTGATGCGCGATGTCGCGCGTTTTCCGTTCGTGCCGGACGACGAAACACGGCTTGCGGAACTGTGTTTCGAAGCGTTCAACATTCAGGCGCATGGCCTTGAACAGCGGCTGCGCTCCGCCGGCGTCGACAAAATCGTGATCGGCGTTTCCGGCGGTCTCGACTCAACTCACGCGCTGCTTGTCGCCGTCACCGCGATGGAGCGGTTGGGTCTGCCGCGCACGCATATTCTGGCCTATACGCTGCCGGCCTTTGCGACGAGCGCGCGCACCAAAGACAACGCCTGGACTCTGATGCGGGCGCTTGGGGTCAGCGCGCAGGAAATCGATGTGTCGGACGCCTGCGCGCAAATGCTGAAGGATATTGATCATCCGGCGGCGCGCGGCGAGGCGGTCTATGACGCGACCTATGAAAATGTTCAGGCCGGCGCGCGTACGGCGTTGCTATTTCGTCTCGCCAATCGTCACAATGCGCTGGTGATCGGCACGGGCGATCTGTCCGAACTGGCTCTAGGCTGGTGCACCTATGGCGTCGGCGATCAGATGGCGCATTACAACGTCAATGCGTCAGTGCCGAAAACACTGATCCAGCATCTGATCCGCTGGTGCGCCCGCGATGCCCGCTTCGGCGCGGAGACGGTGGCGGTGCTGCGCGATATTCTCGACACCGATATTTCGCCCGAGCTGGTGCCGGGCGCGACGGCGCAGCGCACCGAGGATTTTGTCGGCCCCTACGCCTTGCAGGACTTCAACCTCTATTACACGACCCGCTATGGCTTTGCGCCGGCGAAGATCGCGTTCCTCGCCTGGCGCGCATGGCGCGAGACGGATCAGGGCCGTTGGCCGCCGGACATCGCCGCGCGCGACCGGCGCGCCTATGACCTTGCTGAGATCAAACGCTGGCTCGATGTTTTCGTGCGCCGCTTTTTTGCGACCAGCCAGTTCAAGCGCAGCGCCATGCCCAATGGCCCCAAGGTGAGTTCGGGCGGTTCGCTGTCGCCGCGCGGCGACTGGCGGGCGCCCAGCGACTCGTCGCCGAATGTCTGGCTCGCGTCGCTCGACGATATTCCGTGAGATAAAAATTTATAAAATTCCACTATAGCTCTTGTAATGCGGCCCGATGGGCACAATCTCTCCTTCATAAGGCCGGATCATCCGGCGCAGGAAGGATGAAAAATGAGCAACGAGACCTACGCCCCCACCTCTGCCCCGCAGAAAACCACCAGCGGCTGCTGCGGCGGCGCCCGCAAAAACGCCGCCGCCGAAGAGGAGGCCCGCTACCATGCGCTGCGGACGCTAATCGCGGCGGTGCGCGCCACGGACAATGATGTGGCGTCGCCGGCCCCCGCGAAAAAGAGCTGCTGCTGCGGCTAATGCGGCGATAAAGTAGAAACTGAAAACAGGGGCGCGGCGAACTTGCCGCGTCCCGATCTGTCGTTTGCAGGGCGTCGTCGGCCGGAGGGCGCAGGAATCATGACCGGTGAGGAGTTGAAAGCGGCCCGTCTGGCGCTGGGACTGTCACAGGAGGAGTTTGCGCAACTGGTTCGCGTGTCGAGCGGCCGCACCGTGCGCAAATGGGAGGACGGCGAGCGGCAAATCCCCGGCCCGGTAACGGTTCTGGTTGCGCTTTTTCTGGACTGCGCCGACGCCTGGCGGTGCCGTTGCCATATGACGGACATGCAGAAAAAACCGCGCTGCGGCTGCTGAAGCCTCGCGCGCAGCCCAACGCGGCGTTTTGCGCCTTGCGCATTGATTTTTCACACGCGTCACCGGATACTCTCTCCGGCTTCCCGATCTGTCGACTTTCGATCCTGCGGGCCGCCGCTTTGAGGCGACGCCTGACGTCGGGAGGGTAAGCTTGCGCACGAGACTACGTGGCGGAAACGTCATCGATCCGGTTCATAACGTCGACGCCATTGCGGACATCTGGATCGAAGACGGGCGCATCATCGAGCGGCCCGAAGATCGCAAGGCGGACGAGGAAATCGACGTTTCCGGCCATATCGTCATGGCCGGCGCCATCGATGTGCATTCCCATATCGCCGGTGGCGGCGTGAACACGGCGCGGCTTCTGCTGCCGGAAAATCATCGCGCCCATCGTCCGCGCCCGAAGGACACGCCGCTGTCGACCGCCGGCTGGTCGACCTTCGAGACCGGCACGCTCTATGCGCAAATGGGCTTCACCACGGTGATCGAGCCCGCGATCCTGCCGCATAATGCGTTGCACGCTCATCTCGAACTCGCCGACATTCCGATCATCGACAAGGGTTTTCTTGCGGTGCTCGGCAACGACGACTTTCTGCTCTCGGCGCTGCGCGATCGCGAAAGCGAAAACAAGATCGCCGATTACATCGGCTCGACTTTCTCGGCGACGCGCGCGATTGGCGTGAAATGCGCCAATCCCGGCGGCGTTTGCGCCTGCAAGGAGAATGTCCGCTCCTTCACGCTCGACGACGTCGTGCCGGAATATGGGCTGAGTTCGCGCCAGATTTTTTCAAAGCTTCAACGCGCCGTCGCCGCCACCAAGGCGCCGCATCCGTTGCATCTGCATATGAGCAACCTCGGCCTTGCCGGCAACATCGATACGGCGCTGGCGACGATCGAGGCGGCGCAGGGCGTGCCGCTGCATCTCGCGCACGCGCAGTTCTACGCCTATGGCAAGGAAGGCAAGCACGGCTTCTCTTCGTCCGCCGCGCAATTCGCTGAAAAGATCAACGCCAATCCCAACATCACCATCGATGTCGGACAGGTGATGTTCGCCCAGACGGTGACGGTCTCCACCGATGTGATGAAGCAGTTGAACAGTCTGCCGTCGGGCAGCCCGAAGAAGGGCGCGATTTTCGACGGCGACGGCAGCGGCGCCGGCGTTGTGCCCTATAATTATCGCGTGTCGGATTATTACAACGCCCTGCAATGGGCGGCGGGTCTGGAATTGTTCCTGCTGATCGAAAATCCGATGCAGGTCTATTTCACCACCGATCATCCCAATGGCGCGCCTTTCACCACCTATCCGGATCTCTTTGCGCTGCTGATGAGCGCGGATATGCGCGCGCAATGGATGTCGCGCCTGCCGGCCGATGTGCTGGAGATGACCAACCTGCCGTCGATCAAGCGCGAATATACGATGCAGGAAATCGCCAAAATGACCCGCGCCGCGCCGCGCAAGCTCTATGGCTTCAAGGATCGCGGCGAGCTTGGTGCGGGCGCCATCGCCGATATTGTCGTCTATCGTCCGCAGAAGGATCGCGCCGGCATGTTCCGCAAGCCGGCCTATGTGTTCAAGGACGGCCGCAATGTCGCGCGCGATGGCCAGATCACCTATTACACGCGCGGCAAGACGCTGTATGTCCGCCCGGAATATGATCGCCAGATCGACCGGCGTCTCGACGCTTATTACGACAGCGTCTATGGCCTGCCGCACGACATGTTCCGCGTCTCCGATGCGGCGCTGCCGAACCGCGATTTCTTCGCCGAAGTGCCCTGCACGCCCTGATCGTGATTGGACGGCGCGCCTCCTGTGCGGCGTCCTGTCCCCGTGACGCGGCGCGGACCGCGCCGTATAAAACCGGCGTTCGATCCGGGATGAGCGGCTCATGGGCGAGGAAATCAGCGCGACAGGGTTCACCAGCGAAGACAGGGCGCAATTCGCCCGGCGTCTGGCGCATGAGACCGCGCATGTGCGCCGTCTTTTTGAGACGAACGGTTTTGCGCAATCGGATCATATGATCGGATTCGAGATCGAGACCTGGATCGTCGATCACAATTACTTCCCGGCCCCGGTTAATACGCAATTGCTGGCGGCGCTCAACGATCCGCTGGTGGTGCCGGAGCTGTCGCGCTTCAATCTGGAATTTAATTGCGCGCCTTTGCCGCTCTCCGGCGAGGCGTTGGCGCAGGCGCATGACGCTTTTGTCGATATCTGGCGCCGCTGCAACGCTGTCACGCATCGTCTCGACGCCGGATTGGTGATGATCGGCACGCTGCCGACCATTCGTGACGCGGATATGAGCTACGACAATATTACGCCGGCCAATCGCTATTATGCGTTGAATAACGAAATCCTGCGTCAGCGCAGCGGTCGTCCGATCCGGATCGACATCGCCGGCGCCGAGCAGTTGGTGTCGGAGCATTGCGACATTATGCTGGAGGCGGCGACGACCTCCTTTCAGGTGCATCTGAAATCGCCCGCCGATCTTGCGCATCTCTATTATAACGCCTCAATCGCCGTTTCTGGTCCAGTGCTCGCCGCCTGTGGCAATGCGCCTTTCCTGTTTGGCAAATCCTTATGGGAAGAGACGCGCATTCCGCTGTTTGAACAGGCAGTGGTGCTTGATGGCCCGGCGCGCGTCTCGATGGGCGCGGGCTATGTCGATCAATCGCTGCTTGAAATCTTCGAGGAGAACGCCCGCGATTACGATGTGCTGCTGGCGATGTCTTTCGACGACGCGCCGGAAGAAATGCGGCATGTGCGCTTGCATAATGGCGCGATCTGGCGCTGGAACCGTCCTTTAATCGGCTTTGATGATGATGGCGCGCCGCATCTGCGCATCGAGCATCGCATACTGCCGGCGGGGCCGAGCTTTATCGACATGATCGCCAATGCCGCGCTGTATCTGGGACTGGCGCGCGTTTATGCGATGCAGGGCGGCGATGGCTCAGGCGGACTTTCCTTTGCCGACGCATCGCGCAATTTCTATGCGGCGGCGCGCCATGGGCTCGACGCCACGCTGGTCTGGCCGGGCGTTGGCGAAATCGGCGCCGACCGTTTGCTGCTGGACCGGCTGATCCCCGCCGCACGCGAAGGTCTCGCCGATTTTGGCGTGACGGATTCGCGCGGCTATCTCGACGTCATTGAACAACGCGTAAGCAACCGCCAGACCGGCGCGGCATGGCAGCGTAAGGCGCTGGCCGCACGCGGCGGCGATCTTTACGCAATGATGGCCGCATATTGCGAAGGGCAGCGCAGCGGCGCGCCGGTGCATGAATGGGAAATTTAATGATGAACGAGACCTATGCAGGCTTCACGGTGATGGACCAGTTGCCGGCGGGCTTTCTCGACTGTCCAGCCGAGCGTCTTGTCGAACTGCTGCCGGGGCCAACGCTGTTCAATCTGCCGGGCCGCGATCCGCATCCGCTTTTTGTCTCGACGTTGCTGCATGGCAATGAGGACAGCGGCTTGACGGCGGTGCAGGATGTGTTGCGTCGTCATGCGTCGCGTGGCCTTAACCGTTCGCTGCTGCTGTTCATCGGCAATATCGCCGCTGCCGCTGCAAACCTTCGCACGCTGCCCGGCGAACGCGATCATAATCGTATCTGGCCCGGCGCACCGCTCGCCGAGGACGAGCCGCAAGTGCGCATGGCGCGCGCGGTCTATGATTATGTCGAACGTCGCCAGCCCTTCGCCGCCATCGATATTCACAACAACACCGGCTTCAATCCGCATTATAGTTGCGTGACGAAGCTGGAGCTGAAATTCATATCTCTGGCGCAGCTTTTTTCGCGCATCGTCGTGCATTTTCAGCGCCCGCGCGGCACGGCGGCGGCGGCCTTCGCCAATCTGTGTCCGTCGATCACGGTCGAATGCGGCAAGGCCGGCGCCGGCACGGCGACGCAGCACGCCATCGAGCTTGTTGAAGCCTGTCTGTCGATTGCGCATCTGCCGGATCATCCGCCGGCGCCGCATGACGTCGACCTGTTGCGCACCTACGCCATCGTCAAACCACCGGCTGACGCCAGCTTCTCCTTCGATGGCGCGGCGGCGGATTTTCAGTTCCGTTCCGACATTGACCGGTTGAATTTCAGCGAACTGGCTCCGGGTGAATCCTTTGGCGTTCTTGGCGTTCTTGGCGCGTCGAAGGCGCGGCTCGAAATATTACCTGGCGACAGCGACGATCACGCGCCGGATGACTATTTCGATTACGCTGACGGCGTCATCCGTCTGACGCGCCCGGCGATTCCGGCGATGCTGACGCTCGATCCACGCGCCGTGCGGCTCGATTGCCTGTGTTATCTGATGCATCGCATTGGCCTCGATGGCGCGCGACTGCCAGACTAGACAGACGCGCCGCGGCCCTTGGCGATGTGTTTCGAGATGATTATCTCTTGCAGGAATTTTTCCATTCCGAGATCATCGCCAATGATCGAGCCGCTCAAACGCTTCACGCCATTTCTCGTCGCCGGGCTGCTGGCGGTGGGACCAGCCATGGCGGGCGACAACGCATATTTGCCGCCGCCCGCCGGTGACGCGGACGCGCGCGGGATGGCGGCGACCTACGCCGCCGCTCGCTATGCGGAGCGGGTGTGTCGCATGGATAATGTGAAGGTAAATTACGCCTTCTTCCAAAATTGGCTTCAGGCGCGTGGCGGCAAGACGCCGGAGCTGGCGCAACTGATGCGCAGTGAGATCGCCGCCGCCAAGGAACGCGCCGCCACAGAAATCGAACTGCAAGGCGCCGACGACTGGTGCTGGGACTACACCAGCGACGTTTTCGACACTTATGAAGCGCCGAATGGGCCGATCTTCTATCGTGACGAACTCGGCATTTGGACATCGCCGGAAGTGCAGCAGGATTTTCTGCTCAACGACGATGGCGATCCGCTTTTCTGACGATTATTCGTCGCTGGCGACAAAACTTACGACGACCGGCGCATGAAGCGAGCCCTCGACAGGCCCTTCCGTGAGGGCCTCATCGGCAAGTCCGTCATTGAGAATCTGCGTTTCCCGCCAGTCCGCCGCCAGTGCAGACGACGCCAGAATATGATCGAGCAAGACATGTCTCCCGGCATGAATGACCGTGTGCCGGCGCTCCGGCGCTATGCGCGTCTCCAACGCCACAAGCGCACGCGGCTCGTCTGTATCGGCGTCTGCGCCGCCGCGCAGCAGCCGCGTCGGCGTCTCATAGACATCGGCGTTGAAATCGCCGCAGACGGCGATGCGCGCTGCGGGATCTGCGTCGAACAGGGTTTCGACGAACAGACGCGCCTCCAGCGCCTGCCCGTCGCGCTTGAGCGCGGCGACGAATTGTCCTTCGATCCGTGAGCGGCTGGAGCCTTTTCCGCGCGCGGTGACGACCGGCGCCGGTCGTGGCGCGCGCAGGTGCAGATTGATCACATGCAGCAAGCCGCCCGGCGCCGCGATGGCGGCGTAAAGCAGAGGCCTGTCCCAGCTGATCGACAGGGCGGATGGCTGTTGATCCTCCTCCGGTGGCGGCGACCAGTCCCAGCGTGGCGCGTAGTCGTGATGGATCTGGCGCGTCGCGATGATTGGCCAGCGACTGAGGATCGCCAGATTATGCACATCCGCCGGCGCACCGGTTTCCGGTCGTCGCGTAACGGCGCGCTGGAAGCCGGCATAGCGTCCGCCCTCCAGCAGATAATCGAGCGCAAGATAATCGCGTGGGCCATGCTTGTGACGCTTCTGCGCATCGATCTCCTGAAGGCAGAGGATATCGGCGTCGAGCGCATCGAGCACAGGCCGCAACGCAGCGCAGCGGCGCGCAAAGACGTCTGCTTTGCTGGCCGACCAGTCGAGATGCTCACAATTGAAGGTGGCGAGGCGGAAGGTTTCGCGCATGGCGCAATTAATCCGGCGAATCCGGCAATTGTCCATGGGCGATGACGTAACGGATGATGCTGATCGGGACAGTCACAGGATCGCCTCCGGTGCAGATGTTCATCACCGGCGTGCCGGCGGCGTCCCGTTTGCCGATCCAGCAATCCGGCAAGGCCTGATCGGCGTCCGTGGTCTTGCTGGCGATCCAGTCTTGCACGGCCGCCCGGTAGTCGGCGTCGGCGATCACGCGCAGCAGCGCGGCTCTGGTGTTGGGGGATATGCGCATGCTGCGAAGCGGCAGGGGACTTATTCCTTGCTGAAAATACCCATCAGAAGATCAATCTTTGTGCTGATGTTCATGAAGCCCAGCAGCAAGGCGATCCAGATGATGAAAACAACCGACCAGAAACGAATGTCTGTTTCGATTGGCGGTTTTTCATTGGGAGTTTCCATGCGATCGCCTTTCCGGACATTGTCAGACGCCACTATCTCCTATTGGCCGGCAAGGCAGGCTGCAGGTCCCGCCGCCTTAAACGAGAGATTGGGCAGGGAAATTTCCCCTTTGATTACATAGAGCGGGGTGAAGCCTTGTGACACTATCCTGCGATAATTTCGGCAATCGTTTTTTCGGGCTGTCCGCACGTATTTCGAGAAGATGACGCCATGCCTCGACAGTCTGGGCGCCGGTTCGGGGACATATTGAGTGCGCCAGACTTCGCGGCGCGCAGATAAATCAACGATCCGCAGCCAGCGCAGCGACGGGCCTGTCCCTTCATCCAGAATCAGGAAATTCCGGCGCAAGCCGAGCGCATATTTCGCCTCTCCCGATTGGGCGACGTGATAAACGGCGGGCGTGACATTGAAAGCGCATGCGTTACGCGCCGCGAGGCCGGATTTGGCGTGCGCGATGATTTGATTTCCGGCCCCGTCGCCTGAATGGCTGATAACCATAAAATGGTCATTCTCCAGACAGCTTGATCCCGCCGCCGGGGCAGGAGGGGGGACCTGAGCTTCGGCCACAGAGACCGCCAGAAAGCCAGCCATGACGCTTATGGAAAGCCGCCAAGGGCTGCGGGGTGCGCGCGTTATTTCCATCCGATCGTCTGTTTCAACATCATGACTTCCGGCGCGGCGCGCGGATAAGATTGTCAACGAACGCAAGTTGACCATTGAATTCATGTGGCCTCCCGGCGTCTTATCATTCCGGCGCCCTCGACCCAGAGGATAAATGCGGTCATTATCCCGTCCAGTTTCGCATGGGGGAAGCTCGTGGCTGCGTCTTTGTTTGATGGCATTCCTTTTTTCGTCGGCCTGTCGCCCGCGCGCTCGGACGCGCTTGGCCGGCAGTGCCAGCGCCGACGTTTTGCCGAAAACGAACTGGTCGTCGATTTCGATGATGACACCAACGACGTGTATTTCATCGTCGCCGGCGATGTGCGGGTGTTGAATCGCACCGCCGCCGGCAAGGAGATGATCCTCGGCGATTTCGGACCGGGAAAGTTTTTTGGTGAGATGGCGGCGATTGATGGCGCGCATCGCTCCGCTAATGTCACCGCGCTCACCAACGCCGAAGTCTTGACGGTGCCGCCGGCGGTGTTTCGCGAGATCATTCTGGGCGAGCCGGAGATTTGCGATCGTCTGCTGCGGCTGCTGACCGCGCGCGTGCGCGAATTGAATACCCGGCTGTTCGAACGCAGCGTGCTTGATTTGCGCCACCGTCTTTACGCGGAACTGTTGCGTCTGTCGGCGCCGCGCAAGGGATCGCCGGGGCAGGCGATCGTCTCGCCGCCGCCGTTCCAGCACGACCTTGCGTCGCGCATCGGCTGTCGTCGCGAGCAGGTCAGCCGTGAACTCACCGCCATGATCGAGGATGGCCTGCTCGAAAAGATCCGGGGCGGGCTGGTGCTGCCGCGTCCCGGCGTGCTTGAAAAACGCATTGGCGCTGCGATGAATGAGGCCGAGTGAGGCCCGCTGGCTGGAACTGCCGACCGAACGCGAGACGGCAGCCGGCCAGCACGCCCATTTTGATGAATAAAGCAATGAATTTTATGCCTGATTTTGCTTGTATGTGCGCTGGCGCACATTGCGAACCCTGTGGGCTTCCTACCTAGACGTGGGGAACGCCCGCCGTGTCGGGACACAGGGTGCACGCAGGTGACGACATATCGCAGTAACGCCGTAGAACGGCATTTTGGCCTGGCTGTGCGCCGGGCAGATAGGCAGTGGAGCGCGCCATGAGCGCACCGATTATCACAGCGCACTGGAGTCGGCTCGCGGACCGACATGACGCCAGCGCTTTTGCTGTGCTGGATAAAAACTATCGCGATCCGGCGCGCGGTTATCATGATTGGTCGCATATTGTCGATATGCTGACCAAACTTGATGATCTAACGCATCTGGCGACGCGCGCCGATCTGATCGCCGCGGCGATTTTCTGGCATGACAGCGTCTTTATCACCCGCGCATCCGGCGGTGGCGCGCGGCCGGATGCGGATAATGTTCACGACAGCGCCGCGCTTTTTGCTGCGCATTCACGCTTCCCGGAGGCGGAAGCCGCCGCCATTCGCGACATGATCCTGGCGACTGCGCAGCATCTTTCTGCGCATGCCAAGCGCGAATATTATGCCGGCTTCGCGCAGGATCTCGATTTGTTTCTCGATCTTGATCTCTCGGCGCTCGGCGCCGCCTGGCCGGTGTTTCAAAACAATTATGCGCGCATCCGATCCGAATATCCCTGGATAGATGCGGCGGATTTTGATCGGCAGCGTCAGGGAATGCTCGGGAAATTTGCGGCGAGCTGCGAGAGTCTTTTCCGTCTTGAGGAGCCGCGCAGGCTATGGGCGGCGACTGCGCGTGAAAATTGTCAGCGCACGCATGATGAAATTGTGCAACGTCTCGGCGCATCCGCATAACGAAACGGCGCCCCGAAGGGCGCCGCTTTTGTTTGTGGCGTGTTGATCCGCGCTCAATAATTATAGGCGCGTTCGCCGTGATCGGCGATGTCGAGGCCTTCACGCTCCTGATCCGCTTCAGGACGCAGGCCCACAATCAGATCGACAACCTTGTAGAGGATCGCCGAACCGACGCCCGACCACAGCAGCGTCGCGACAACCGCCGTTCCCTGCGCTTTCATTTGCGCCACGAGATTATAGGTTCCGGTGAAATCTTCGAGATTGGTGTAATCGGTGATGCCGATGCCGCCCCATTCCGGATTGACCAGCAAGCCGGTCGCCAGAGCCCCGGTGATGCCGCCGATGCAGTGCACGCCAAAGACGTCGAGCGCGTCGTCATAGCCGACCTTCTTTTTCACCACATCCACAAAGAACAGACAGATCGGCGATACGGCGAGGCCCAGAAGAATGGCGCCCATCGGACCGGCGTAACCCGAGGCCGGCGTCACTGCGACCAGCCCGGCGACGGCGCCGGTGATCAGTCCCAGCAACGACGGCTTACCCTTGAGCAGCCATTCGAAAAGCATCCATGACAAAGCTGCGGCCGCCGTGGCCACCATGGTGTTGACGAAAGCCAGCGCCGTCGTCGCATTGGCTTCGAGATTGGAGCCGGCGTTAAAGCCAAACCAGCCAACCCACAGCAGGGATGCGCCGATCATCGACATGGTCAGCGAATGCGGCGCCAGCGACTCGCGGCCGAAGCCGATGCGGCGTCCCACCATGATCGCGCCGACCAGACCGGCGACGCCCGCGTTGATGTGCACCACCGTGCCGCCGGCGAAATCGAGCGCGCCCTTGCCGGCAAGCCAGCCAACGGCGGCGTTGATCTCATCGATCTTCGCCTGCGCAGCAGCCTTCGCCGCTTCGTCTTTGGCGGCGGCGAGCTGCGTGGCCGCATCGACCAGCGCGTTGGGATCGGCGACGCCCCACACCCAATGCGCAACCGGGAAATAGATGATCGTCACCCAGAGCAGCACGAAGAGCATGACCGCCGAAAATTTCATGCGCTCGGCGAAGGCGCCGATGATCAGCGCCGGCGTGATCATCGCAAAGGTCATCTGAAAGACCATGTAAACATATTCAGGGATCACATGACCGGGCGTGAATGTCGGCGAGAGCGAGGAGAGCGTCACGCCTTTCAGAAATAACTTGTTCACGCCGCCCATAAACGGATTTAGCGCGCCGCCATCGCCAAAGGCGAATGAGTAGCCATAGACCGCCCAGATCACGCCGACGAGCGAGACAATGGCGAAAGTCTGCGAGAGGATCGACAGCATGTTTTTGGTGCGCACGAGGCCGCCATAAAACAAAGCCAGCCCCGGTATCGACATCATCAACACCAGCAAGGTCGAGGTGAGCATCCACGCGGTGTCGCCGGGGTTGGGCGTCGGATCATTGCCGGCGATGGCGGGCGTGGCGAGCGCAAGGATCGCCATTCCCGCGAGGATCGAAGGCGCGGCGGCGCTCCGCAACGGAAGAACTTTCATGATGATCGCTCCTGAAGGATTCGCGAAAAGGGAGATCAAAGCGCGTCGCTGTCCGACTCGCCGGTGCGGATGCGGATGGCGCGCTCCAGCGGGCAAACGAAAATCTTGCCATCGCCGATTTGTCCGGTGCGCGCGGTGGCGGCGATTACATTGACGACCTCATCGGCGAGGGACGCAGGGACGGCGAGTTCAATTTTCAGTTTCGGGAGAAAACTAATGGCGTATTCTGCGCCACGATAAATTTCCGTATGTCCCTTTTGACGTCCATAGCCCTTCACCTCGGTGACGGTCAGCCCATGCACGCCGAGAGTTGTCAGCGCGTCGCGAACTTCATCGAGCTTGAACGGCTTGATAATCGCGGTAACGATTTTCATCTGCCAATCCTGTGTTTCGACCCCGCCGGCACGAAGGATCGTCGACGGCGCCGGGTCGTGAACGGCGCGCAACAACACGCCCGCAGGAAGGGGCTTTCAAATGTCGTGCCAGTTTGCCGAAGTCCTTGCAAAACCAGCGATTGGCGCTGGAACAGGAAGAGTTGGCGCTGTTTGCGCGGAGAGCGCCGATTTGAGCGCGCCTGTTTTTTAGGCGCTCAAAATCCAGTCGTATAAAATTTAATCAGCCGGCGTTATTCCGCAGACGGATCAATCCCTCCTGAGCGACGGAGGCGACCAGCGCGCCGTTCCGGGTAAAGATCTGGCCGCGCGTCAGGGCGCGGGCGTGCGAGGCCATCGGACTTTCCTGGGCGTAGAGCAGCCAGTCGTCGACGCGAAAATCGCGGTGGATCCACAGCGCGTGATCAAGACTGGCGACCTGAATATGCGGATCGAAAATCGTGCGTCGATGCGCAATCAATGCCGTGTTGAGCAGCGTCATGTCCGAGAGATAGGCGAGTAAGGCATGATGCAGCGCGCGAGTGTCGGGCAGGGGGCCGCGAATGCGAAACCAGATCATCTGTTCGGCGCGCGGCTGGGGCTCCGGCGCCAGCATCGCTTCCGGGTCGATAAAACGCATATCCAGCGCGCGGGGTTTCTCCAGCCAGCGTTTCGCCTGATCGGGCATGAAGGCGCGGAAACGCTCGACCAGCGCATGGACATCGTCGAGCGTTTCGGGATCCGGCGCCGCCGGCATGGCGGCGGCGTGAGTCAGGCCGGTTTCGGCGATCTGGAACGAAGCCTCCAGCGAGAAGATTGTTTTTCCCCGCTGGGTGGCGTTGCAACGACGCGTGGTGAAGCTTTTGCCGTCGCGCACGCGTTCGACCGCGAAGTCGATGGGCGTTCGTGGATCGCCGGCGAGCACAAAATAGCCATGCAGGGAATGAACCGCACGATCTGTCGGCACGGTGCGGGTGGCGGCGACGAGCGCCTGCGCGATCGCTTGCCCGCCATAGACCTGCTTGCCGGACGAAGCCGGACTATGCCCGCGAAAAATATCGTCGCCGATCGTTTCGAGATCGAGCAACGCCAGCAGTTCGCTGGCCGGCGCGTCGTGATCGACAGACATGGTCAGTCGAATTTGCGCGCTTCTTCCGGCAGCATGATCGGAATGCCGTCGCGGATCGGATAGGCCAGCTTGGCCGAGCGCGAGATCAATTCCTGCCGGGCGCGATCATATTCAAGGGTCGTCTTGGTGAGCGGACAAACCAGAATTTCGAGCAGTCGCGGATCGATTCTTGTCGGCTCCGATGCGCCGCCGGTCGTGGTTTCGTGGGTGCGATCGCCGTCCGTCATGCTGTGCTCCGTCAATGCCAGTTCTGCGCTTCGTCGCGTTGGGTTTTGTTGTTTCGGGCCATATCAATTCTGGCGAGAGCGACAAGCGTCTCCGCACGCGTCTTGAGGTCGAGCGCCTCGATCAGCGCCTGTTTTTCATTTGCGCCAAAGGGGCACATCATTGCAAGAGCGTTGACCAGCGTTTCCGTCGGCGCCGCGTCGATGCTGCCCCAGTCGATTTCAAGATTGGAGCTTTGCGCGAAACTGCGCAACATCGTCACCATGCCGTCGCGATCAACCGATCTTTCGCCGGCGCCAGGATTCAGATCGGCGGGAAAACGCGCATAATCGACATGAAAACGGCGATACAGCGTATCGCCGGCGATCTCATCGCCGATGTCAAAGCGGGCGACGCCGCTGAGCGTAATCAGATAACGTCCGTCGCCGGTCTCTGCGAAACGCGTGATGCGACCAACGCAGCCGACGCTGAACAGGCCGTTCGCGCCGCCCATGTCCTGCTTGGGCTGGATCATGCCGATCAACCGTGAGCCGGCGAGCGCGTCGTCGACCATGGCGAGATAGCGCGGCTCGAAAATATTAAGCGGCAGTTCGCCACGCGGCAAAAGCACGGCGCCCGTCAACGGGAACACCGGCAAGATCATGGGCAGTTCGTCGATGTCCTCATAAGGACAATTCATGCTCATGGGGCGGCCGCGCTCCTCAATGATGGCGGCGCCCATCTTCAGGCAGGATGAAGACGCGCCGTTTTCACATCCCGTGTTACTTCACCTACGGCGGCGGCTCCCGATTTCAAGCCGCTGCGGCAGCCGGACGCGGCGCCGGACGGCTGTCAGGAGAAGAGCAGCGTCGAAAGTTTCCGGCGCGCCGCAATCGCCGCCTTGTCCATCGGCCCCCAGGCTTCGAAAAACTGGACAAGCTGCTTGCGGCCGCCGTCCTCGTTCCAGCTGCGGTCGCGACGAATAATCTCCAGCAGGGCGTCGGCGGCTTCCTCGCGCTGATCTCTGGCGTTGAGGGCCAGCGCAAGATCGAAATAGGCCTGCATGTCATTGGGGTTGACCCCGATGCGCGTTTTGAGTTCATCGATCTCGCCGAGATCGGCGGCGCGGGCGGCGTTGTCGAGCGCCGCGACGATCGCTGCAACTTCCTGGTCACGCCGCGCCGACTCGGGCAGGCGGTCGATCACCGCGCGCGCGGCGTCGAACTGCTGCGCGGCGAGGTAGAGACGGGCGAGGGCGGTCAGCGCCTTGGGGTCGGGCGGGTCCTTGCTGGCCAGTTCCGAGAGCAGGGCGTGGGCGCCGGCCATATCGCCCTCTTCGATCAGCGCCAGCGCTGTCGTCAGCGGGTCGCCGGCGTCTTCGATCGGACCCAGCAGGCGCTCTAAAAAGCCTTTGATCTCGCTTTCCGGCAGGGCGCCGACAAAGCCGTCGACCGGGCGTCCGCGCTGGAAGGCGACAACCGCCGGGATCGATTTGACGCCGAGTTGATCGGCGATGCTCGGATCGTCCTCAATGTTCATTTTGACAAGGCGCGCCTTGCCGCCGGTTGCGGCGACGAGCCGTTCGATCACGGGCGCAAGCTGTTTGCAGGGACCGCACCACGGCGCCCAGAAATCGACCAGCACCAGCTTTTGCAATGAGGCTTCCAGCACATCGCCGCGAAACCGCGCCGCCGTCGTTTCGATCGGTTTCTCGCTCGTTGCCGTCGCCTCGACCATTTTCGCCTCTCGTTGCTGTGCTGATTATTGTCGGATGAATGTCAGATAGGCTGGCCGGCGGCCCGCCGCTATCGCTTTGGCTTCATATTTCGTCCGCGTCCAGCCATCCCAGGGCGACAACCAGTCCTGCGCGCCACCGGCGCGCCAGACGAAATCAGGCTGGGCGCGCAGCCGCGCCAGCGTCCAGCCGGCGTAATCGTCTATGTCGGTGGCGAAGCGCAGTTCTGCGCCGGGCTTGAGCACGCGCGCCAGACGGTCGAGATTTTCCGTCGAGACAAAGCGCCGTTTGCGATGGCGCCGTTTCGGCCAGGGGTCGGGATAAAACAGATAGACGCGCGAGAGGCTGGCGTCAGGCAAACGATCCAGCACATCCGCCGCATCGCCGCGATGCAGGCGGATATTGCGCAGGCCGCGCGCCTCGATCCGCGACAGCAGACGCGCCATGCCGTTGATGAAGGGCTCGCAGCCGATGAAGTCGACCTCGGGCTCGGCGGCCGCCGCTTCAATCAGATGTTCGCCGCCGCCAAAGCCGATTTCGACGCGCAATTCGCGCCCGTCGCGTGGCGCGAGCGGCGCGGCGAGATCGAGCGCCAGTTGCGGCAGCAGATCCGCGATCAGTTCTGTCTGATGGGCTCGCAACGCCTTTCCCTTGGAGCGGCCATAGAGCCGTCGCCGGGGGAGAGCATCCTGCGTCATGGGCGAGATCGGTCCGTTAAAGCGAATGGCCGGGACAGGGCCCGGCCATTTCTGTTGTTGCGTGAACACAGGTCGATATCAGGCGAAGTGGGACTTCAGCTGATCGACGAGGTCGGTCTTCTCCCAGGAGAAGCCGCCATCCGCCTCCGGCGCACGGCCGAAATGGCCGTAGGAGGAGGTGCGCGCATAGATCGGACGATTGAGCTGCAGATGCTCGCGAATGCCGCGCGGCGTCAGACGCACGAGCTGCGGCAGCACCGCTTCGAGCTTGGCCTCATCCACCTGGCCCGTGCCATGGGTGTCGACGTAAATCGACAGCGGCTCAGCGACGCCGATGGCGTAGGAGAGCTGCAGCGTGCAGCGGTCGGCGAGACCGGCGGCGACGATGTTCTTGGCGAGATAGCGCGCAGCATAGGCGGCCGAACGGTCGACCTTGGTCGGGTCCTTGCCGGAGAACGCGCCGCCGCCATGCGGCGCAGCGCCGCCGTAGGTGTCGACGATGATCTTGCGGCCAGTGAGGCCGGTGTCGCCATCGGGGCCGCCGATGTAGAACTTGCCGGTCGGGTTGATGTGCCAGACGGTCGTGTCGGTGATCCAGCCCTGCGGCAGCGCCTGGCGGATATAGGGCTCGGAGATGCGGCGGATGTCGGCCGGCGACAGACGCTCGTCGACATGCTGATGCGAGAGAACGATCTGCGTCGCTTCGACGGGCTTGCCGTTTTCATAACGCACCGTCACCTGGCTCTTGGCGTCGGGGCCGAGACCCTTCTCCTTGCCGGAGTGGCGCGCCTCGGCGAGCAGTTCGAGAATCTTGTGCGAATAATAGAGCGGCGCCGGCATGAGTTCGGGCGTCTCGCGCACCGCATATCCGAACATGATGCCCTGATCGCCTGCGCCTTCGTCCTTATTGCCGGCGGCGTCGACGCCCTGCGCGATATCGACGGACTGCTCATGCAGCAGCACTTCGATGTTGGCGGTGTTCCAGTGGAAGCCGTGCTGCTCGTAACCGATGTCCTTGATGGCGTTGCGGGCGATCTGGACGATGCGGTCGAAGGTAATATGCGGACCACGCACTTCGCCGGCGATGACGACGCGATTGGTGGTGCAGAGCGTCTCCGCGGCGACGCGGATAGCATAGGGATCGATGCCGGCCTTGGGGCCTTCGCGGAAGAACTCATCGACGATTTCATCGGAGATGCGGTCGCTGACCTTGTCCGGATGTCCTTCGGAAACGGACTCACTGGTGAAAAGATAATTTTTGCGGGTCAAAGCACGCTCTCCTGATGAAGGGGTCTGATTTTTCAACAAAACAAACGCAGCGCATCCCGTCTGCGGGATCATGTCAGCGCGGAACGGTCTTAATTTACGCGATTGGCTCGTAAACACGTTCGACGGCATGCCGGATCGAGTATACGGATCGGGCTGTCCTGTGCCAGTCGTCGTTCGTTACGTCAAGCCAGAATCGATTAATTGTTCGTTATAGAGAACTCTCGTCCCTGGCGGCGCGTCGGCGCTACGTCTGGTGGACATTCGCGGCGCCGCTACGGAATGTGAGATTTACCCGATTGTTTTTCAAACTGATCTGCGATCGTCGTCACAAGCTCGATGATCCGCTTGCGGGTCTTGGGCTCGTTGATGCGCGCGAAAGCCCGGTTTAGCTGCAGGCCCTCAGTGGTGGAGAGAAAATCCACAACATATTGAGAAGACGCGATATCCGAGAAACCTCCGGCAGCCGGGGCGGAAGCCTGACTGTCCGGCGCATCCTGAAAAAAAACGACGGCGGCACATTCAGGAACTGGGCGATCTGCTGCAAGCGGCTGGCGCTGATCCGATTGACGCCTTTTTCGTATTTCTGGACCTGCTGAAAGGTGATCCCGAGCGCCTCGCCCAGCTTCTCCTGGCTCATTTTCAAGAGAATGCGCTGCATCCGGACGCGATTGCCAACATGACTATCTATCGGATTTGGCCTCTTGTTCACGGTCACTCCCGACTCCTTATTCTTAAGTTCTAGCTTAAGGCGACGCCTGAATGCAAACGCGTAAAATGACAATCCAGGGCAACCCTGGCGATTGTCGACAAGTGGGACCTATGACAGTGAGGTCTGCGAGCGCCGCCAGCAGCCAGAGTACCAGTTTTAATGCTTGGGCTTGCGTTGAACTGACCACCGCGCGGCCAGTTGCGCCCGCGCGGCGGCGGCGATCAGGAGCGTCAGCGTCCATAACGCCGGAAAGATGCGGTCTCCCCAGCGCGAGAACAGGGTCGCGGAGGCGGGCTGCGGGAGACGGCCGTCGATCACGCCCTCGACCCCCAGCGGCAGGGAGGCGAGGACGCGCCCATAGGGATCGACGATCGCGGAGACGCCGGTGTTGGCGACGCGGATCAGCGGCAGCCCCTCCTCGATGGCGCGCAGACGCGCCTGCGCAAAATGCTGATAGGGGCCGCTGGTGAGGCCGAACCAGCCGTCATTGGTGACATTGAGCAATAGCCGCGGGCGCGGGCGCGGGCGCGCGGGGTCGCGTTCGGTGGCGCGGCCGGGAAAAATCGCTTCGTAGCAAATCAGCGGCGCCATCAGCGGCAGACCGGGCGCCGAGAGTTCGCGCGGCCCGTCGCCCTGATCCCATGTGCCGGGAACAAGCTGCGTCAGGCCAAAGGGGCTGAGATATTTTTCGAGCGGCAGATATTCGCCAAAAGGCACCAGATGCATCTTGTCGAAAGCCGCGACGATCTGATCGCCATGCACGACTTCAATCGAATTAAAAATCTTGCCGCCGCCGTCGCCATCTTCAACCACGCGCGCGGCGCCGGTGAGCAGGATGGCGCCTTGCAGAGTTTGCGCAATCGCCGACAGCGCTTCAGGCTGTCGTGACAAAATATAGGGAAAGGCAGACTCCGGCCAGATGACATGCGTGACATCCGCCGCGCCTCTGCGTTCGGGACCGGTGGCGCGATTGGTTAGCGTCAGATAGCGGTCGAGGATGGCGGGCCCGTTCTGCGGATTGAATTTGGCGTCTTGCGGCAAATTGGGCTGCATGAGTCGCAATTTAACGCCGGACACATAATCGGTGCGACCTGTCGCGAGACGCAGCGCGCCAAACAACGCCATCAGGCCAATCAGAATGATCGCGGTCCATAGCGCCGGATTGCCGTCGCGGCCGGGTGTGGGTGTGGGTGCGGATGTGGGGCGTCCGTCAATCAATGTTGCGGGCGAAGCGAAGATCAGGATCGCAACGAGATCCAGTCCATGAAGACCAATCAGCGACGCCGTTTGCGTCAGCGGGCCGGCGCTGGCGAAGGCCATGCCGACATCGTTCCACGGAAAGCCCGAGAGAATGTGGCCGCGTAGCCATTCTGCGCCGCCAAGGCCGGCGGCGAGCGCGAAAACGCGCAACGGGCCGGGCGACCAGAGAGCGCGCGCCGCTGCGAAACCCAACGCCGTAAACACCGCCAGTCCCGCCGGCAGTCCAAGAACGGCGAGCGGCAACGCCCAGGCGAATTGATCGGCTTCGACCAGCATCGCCGCGCCCAGCCACCACAGGCCGGCGACAAAATAACCGAAGCCCAGCCACCATCCGGCGCTGGCCGCAGAGCGCAACGCCGTCACGCCGACGCCGGACGCGCCGTCAATCAGCCAGATGGCGACGCAAAGCGGAACCGCCATCGCGGGAAAAACATCGAAGGGGGCGAGCGCCAGCGCTCCGGTGGCGCCGGCGATAAAAGCGATGGCGCGGCGTGCGCCGCCATCAGCGAGAATGATGCGGAGCGGCAGGCTTTGCAGCGTCGCCAGCAGGCGGGTTGTTTCACCCTCTAATGACACCGGCTCTCTCGCGTTCCGAATGAGATCGCCGCATCGCGCACGCGCAATGTGCGCGCATTAGGCATGACGCTTACGCCGGGCGTCGCGCGCGCACGCGCAATTTACCGACGCGGCGGGGATCGGCTTCGAGGATTTCGAGCTCATAAGCGTCGACTGGCGTCGGAATGATCTCGCCGCGCATGGGCACGCGTCCGGCGAGCCAGGTGACAAGCCCGCCCAGCGTGGTGACTTCCGCCGGCATGTCCTCAAGGCGGAAATCAACGCCCAGACGCAGCGTCACCTCATCGAGATCGGCGCGTGCGTCGATCAGATAGTCGCCATTCTCGAGCGCCTCGATTTCCGGCGGTTCGCCGACATCGTGCTCGTCTTCAATATCGCCGACGATCATTTCCATAATGTCTTCGATCGTCACAAGGCCGTCGGTGCCGCCATATTCGTCGATCACCAGCGCCAGATGCGTTCGCGTCGCCTGCATCCGGATCAGCAGATCAAGCGCCGGCATCGAGCGTGGCACAAACAGCACTGGCTTGAGCATATTCATCCCGCCAATCGGCGCATCGAAGTCGATGGGCGTCACTTCGGTTTTGTTTTCCGCCGATGCCGTAGCTTCTGCGTCGTCGACGCCAATGCTGCTGGCGAGCAGATTGATGAAATCGCGAATGTGCAACATGCCGCGCGGATCATCGAGCGTATCGGCGTAAACCGGCAGACGCGAATGGCCCGCTTCGCGAAACACGCCGAGCGCCGCGCGCAGCGAGGCGTCATGGGGCAGGGCGATGATGTCGGCGCGCGGGATCATCGCATCGGCGACGCGCAGCTCATGCAGGCTGAGCACGTTTTTCAGCAAGGCGCGCTCATGCGGCGTCACATCGCCGGCGGCTTCCTCCAGCGCGTCTTCAATATCCTCGCGCACGGAGGCGGGCGCGAGGCCCAGCATCACCCGCAGCCGCTCAAAAATACTCGGCCGCGCCCCGTCGCCAGCGCGTTTGGGGTCTTCGGGATTTTCAGATCGTATTGACATGAGCCTTGTTCGGTTGGTCCGCCGCATCATCGCTATGCGCATAGGGGTCGCGCAAGCCCAGCGTTGAAGCGATCCGGCGTTCGAGGGTCTCCATCTCTTCCGCCTCGGCCGATGACTCGTGATCATAGCCGATGAGATGGAGAAATCCATGCATAATCATATGTGTGACATGCGCATGGAGAGTTTTTTCCTGCTCCTGCGCTTCACGCGCTACCGTTTCGTAGGCGATGATGATGTCGCCCAGCAGCGGTTTGTTTTCCGTTGCGCCCGGCGTTGGAAAAGAAAGCACATTGGTCGCGGCGTCCTTGCCGCGCCA
Source organism: Methylocystis sp. (assembly GCA_023253795.1). Lineage (GTDB taxonomy): Bacteria > Pseudomonadota > Alphaproteobacteria > Rhizobiales > Beijerinckiaceae > Methylocystis. Next base: position 2,580 of record JALRFG010000012.1, on the reverse strand, counting down.
CTGGGCGTTGAGGCCGCGAATTTCGGCGTCGTCGCAGAAGGTGACGCTCAACTCGCAGCCATCGATCAGCCGCACGCCGCTTTCGGCGATGCTCGCCGCGATGCAGCGTCGCGTCAGCGGATCAAGATCGTCGACGCCGTCCCAGTCGTCGGAAGAGATGAGAATATCGATGTCGATGGTCATGGCTGTCTGGACGGCTCTTGCGCGTCGTGCGTCCGGCTTTTGGCGCGCGCCGCCCGATCATAGGCGCCGACGATCTGGCGCACCAGTTCGTGACGCACCACATCGGCATCTGAGAATTTGACCCGACCAACCGTATCGAGATCGGAAAGCAGCGTAATCGCTTCGGAGAGGCCGGACGTTTGGCCCGGCGGCAAATCGGTCTGCGACGGATCGCCGGTGACGATCATCCGCGAACCTTCGCCCAGACGGGTCAGAAACATTTTCATCTGCATCGATGTGGCGTTCTGCGCCTCGTCGAGCAAGACGCAGGCGCGGGTCAGGGTGCGGCCACGCATGAAGGCGAGCGGCGCAACTTCGATCATGCCAGTCTGCATGCCGCGTTCGACCATGCGCGAGTCCATGAAGTCATGAAGCGCATCATAGATCGGGCGCAGATAGGGATCGACTTTCTCGCGCATGTCGCCCGGCAGAAAACCGAGGCGTTCGCCGGCCTCAACCGCGGGGCGCGACAGGATCAAACGCTCCACGGCGCCCTGTTCCAGCAATTGCACGGCGTGTCCGACGGCCAGCCATGTCTTGCCGGTGCCGGCGGGGCCTTCGCCGAACACCAGCTCATAGCGCTTCATGGCGCGCAGATATTGATCCTGCGCGGCGTTGCGCGCGCGCACCATTCCGCGTTTGCGGGTGATGATTTGTTCAAAGGCGCCGCGCGCCGGTTCGGCGTTGGGAAACAGGCTACGTTGACGCGCCGCCTCTTCGATCGCGCCATCGACGTCGCCGGAAGTGATGTTTTGTCCCTTGGCGATGCGTTCATACAGCGCCTCCAGCACACGGCGCGCATGTTCGCAGGCGTCGGTCTTGCCCTTCAGCGTGACATGATTGCCATTGGCGAAGGAGGCGACCTTCAGACGTCTTTCGATCCTCGCGAGGTTCTGGTCATAGAGACCGAAGACAAGCGCGGCGTATTTATTGTTTTCGAAGGCGAGCGAGATTTCCGCATCGGGTTCGTCGCTTTCGTTGCGTCGCGCCGCGACGCTTGCGTCATGGAGCGTCGTCACGCCGCCGCCTCCCCGGGTTCGTCGCATAGGCGCGCCGCCAGCGAATTGGAGCCGGCCGAAATGATCTCGACCTGCGCGACTTCGCCGATCATGCGGAGCGGCCCCTCGACATGCACCGCCTGCAAATAGGGACTTTTGCCGCCGATTTGTCCGTCATGACGACCGGGCTTTTCGAACAGCACGTCGAGCCTGCGTCCGACTGTGGCGGCGTTGAACGCCTGACGCTGTTCTTCGAGCAGCGCTTGCAAGATGGCGAGACGCTCGCGTTTGACGTCTTCGTCGATCTGGTCGTCGCGTTCGGCGCCGGGCGTGCCGGGGCGCATCGAATATTTGAAGGAAAAGCTGGAGGCGAAACCCACGGCGCGCACCAGCGCCATCGTCTCTTCGAAATCGGCGTCGGTTTCGCCGGGAAAGCCGACGATGAAATCGGATGAGAGCGCCACATCCGGCCGCGCGATCCGTAAACGGTCGATGATGTCGAGATAGTCCGCCGCGCCGTGCTTGCGATTCATCGCTTTCAGCACGCGATCTGATCCCGACTGCACCGGCAGATGCACATAGGGCATGACTTTCGCGAAGGCGCCATGGGCGTCGATCAACTCCTGCGACATGTCGACCGGATGACTGGTCGTGTAACGCAGGCGCTCAAGTCCGTTGATCTCGGAGAGATGCGCGAGCAATTGCGCAAGGCCCCATTCCTTGCCGCTGGCGTCAGCGCCACGATAGGCGTTGACGTTTTGACCAATCAGCGTGATTTCGCGCACCCCGGCGTCAATCAGACGACGCGTTTCTTCGATCACATCGCCGACGGGCCGGGAAACTTCCGCGCCGCGCGTATAAGGCACAACGCAGAACGAGCAGAATTTATCGCAACCTTCCTGCACCGTCACAAAGGCGGAGACGCCGCGCTGAAGAATTTGTGCGCGGCTGGGCTGCGGCAGCGCGTCGAACTTATCTTCGACAGCGAAATCAGTGTCGGTCAGACGCGCGCCTGTGCGCGCCTGTTTCAGCAAATCCGGCAGGCGGTGATAGCTCTGCGGGCCGACCACCAGATCGACGGCGCGGGCGCGTTTCAGAACTTCTTCGCCTTCCGCCTGCGCAACGCAGCCGGCGACGACGATCTTCATGTCGCGGCCTTCAGCGGCGCGCGTGCGTTTGGCGACGGCGAGCTTGCCGAGTTCGGAATAGATTTTCTCGGCGGCTTTCTCGCGGATATGGCAGGTGTTGAGAATGACGAGATCGGCCTCGTCCTCCAGCGCCGTCTCGCTGAACCCTTCGGCGCCGAGCAGATCGGACATGCGGGTCGAGTCGTAAACGTTCATCTGGCAGCCATAGGACT
>JALRFG010000129.1 GCA_023253795.1 Methylocystis sp. | reverse complement strand
GTTTTCTGCGCCGCATCGGCAAGCGGATGTTTCCAGACCAGCACGCCCAGCGCCGCCGATGTCATCACGACATAGGCGAAGATCGCCAGCCAGGCGGCGGGCACATGGATATACATGATCCGCACCGTCTCGCCCTGCTGATAGTCCGGCGGCGCGGTGAAGGCGCCGTAAAGTCCGACAACGAGCAGAAGAAGCGTGAGCCCGCCAAGCCATGGCAGAACGATGCGCGCAAAATTCAGGAAGCGCGTCGGATTGGCGTAATCGAGAATATTGGGCATCGCGCCGCCGTTTCAAAATCAATGGGGCGGGCGCCGCGATAACGGCGCCCGCCCCGGAACAATCTGACGTTAGTTCGCTTTTTGCGCTGGCTTGGTCGGATCCTTGGCGTCTTTGCCGGCGTCCTTGGCGTCTTTTGAATCCTTGGCTTCCTTGGAGTCTTTAACGTCCTTAGCGTCCTTGGCGTCTTTCGCTTCCTTGACCGGCTCTTTCGTCTGCAGATCGGCCATGATCTGCGCCTTCGCTTTGCCGTGCAGCAGTTCGATGGCGGCAGTCAGTTGTTTGTCTTTCTTCTCGTCCGGCGGAACATAGGCCTGCGAACCGGTCTTCTCGTCTTCGCCGTTCTTCAGATGGCCCTTGAGCGAGGCTTCGCCCTTGGTGTCGTCTTTGCCTTTCAGTTCATCCGGCACGTCCTGCAGAATGATCATGTCGGGGTCGATGCCCTTAGCCTGAATCGAGCGACCCGATGGCGTGTAGTAACGCGCCGTCGTGAGACGAATGGCACCATTCGAACCGAGCGGAATGATCGTCTGCACGGAGCCCTTGCCGAACGAGCGCGAGCCGATAATCGTCGCGCGCTTGTGATCCTGCAGCGCGCCGGCGACGATTTCAGACGCCGAGGCGGAGCCGCCGTTGATCAGCACGACAACCGGCTTGCCCTTCGAGAGATCGCCCGGCCGCGCATTGTAGCGCTGCGTTTCTTCGGCGTTGCGGCCGCGTGTGGAGACAATCTCACCCTTGTCGATGAAGGCGTTCACGACCTGAATCGATTGATCAAGCAATCCGCCCGGATTGTTGCGCAGATCGATGATGTAGCCTTTGAACTTGTCGGCGGGGATTTCCTCCTGCGCCTTCGCCATCGCGTTGCGCAGACCGTCGGCGGTCTCTTCATTGAACTGCGAGATGCGGACGTAATAAGCGTCGTCGCCCTGCTTGTGCGAGCGCACGGATTTGATGTGAATTTCGGCGCGCGTCATTTTCACGTCGATCTTCTGCTTATCTTTGCCGCGGAAAATCGTCAGCTTCACCGGCGTGTTGATCTGGCCGCGCATTTTGTCGACGGCCTGATTGAGAGTCATGCCCTGCACGCTCTCGTCGTCGATGGCGCCGATCAGGTCGCCAGAGAGAATGCCGGCGCGCGACGCCGGCGTATCGTCGATCGGCGCGACGACTTTCACCAGACCGTCTTCCTGCGTGACTTCAATGCCGAGGCCGCCGAATTTGCCTTCGGTCTGGGTGCGCATGTCCTTGAAGCCCTTGGCGTCAAGGTAGCTCGAATGCGGGTCGAGCGAGGTCAGCATGCCGTTGATGGCGTTTTCGACCAGCTTTTGTTCGTCTGGCTTCTCGACATAATCAGCGCGAACCTTGTCGAACACGTCGCCGAACAGGCTCAGGTTCTTATAGGTGTCGGCGGAGGCGGCCAGCGCCTGCGATGACCCCATGAGCGCCCGCGCCTCTCGACCGAGCGTCGCTGCGCCGACTCCTATGGCGATCCCCGTAGCGACCAAAGCTGTTTTGCGAATAATCATCCGCCGCCCTTCCGACTGCTTGATTCCGCCCACCATGGGCCTGGATCAATCGAAGCTCCGTCTTTTCGGAACTCGACGTATAAAATGGGTTTAGATGCGCCAATTGCTACGGTCGCCGCTGTTTGCGCAGCGCCGTCGCCCATAACGGCCACCGGCTCTCCCGCCAGGACGAACTGTCCGACGTTTACATTGGCGCGATTCATTCCGGCAAGCACAACATAATAGCCGCCGCCGGCATTGATGATCAAGAGTTGGCCATAGCTGCGGTAGGGGCCGGCGTAGGAGACCCAGCCGTCGCTGGGCGACACAACCACGGCGTTGTCGCGCGTGGCGATGGACAGACCTTTTTCCAGCCCGCCGCCGTCATTGGCCGCGCCATAACGCTGGACGATTGTTCCAATGGCCGGCAGGTGCAGCTTGCCCTTGAGATCCTTGAAGGCGGTGACGGGCGCCAGCCGGCCGGCGTCCTGAAAGGGCGCGGCGCCGGCGGGGGGCTGCCCTTCCCCGCCCGGCTGGCCCTGGGTCGCCGCGCGCGCCGCTTCGGCGGCGCGACGGCCGGCGGGGCTCCGCGCCTCCATGCGGGCGATCAGATCCTTGAGGTTTGTCGCCTGCCGCGCCAGCGCCCGGGCGCGATCGTTTTCGGCGGCCAGTTCGCTCCGTGTCCCGGCGAGCTGTTTCTGGCGCGCCTCGACAGTCTGCGCTAGTTCCGCGCGCTGCTCTTTGAGCCGGGCGACCGCGTCGGCCAGCTGGCGTTTTTCAGCGCCAAGCTGCTCCCGCAGTCGCAGTAATTCTGTCAGATCGGCCTGCAGGGCTTTGGCCTGCGCGCGCATCGGGGCCAGCATGGTCTCCAGCGCCTGCCCGCCCCGTAGCGCCTCCAGAATATCCTGCGGCCGGGCCAGCAGTGCCGGCGGCGGCTTGCGGCCCATGCGTTGCAGAACCGTCAGGATTTTGGCGATCTCGTTTCGTCGTTCGGCCAGTGAGTCGGCCAGCTTTTTTTCATCGTCGGCGAGCTTGTCGACGCGTGTTTCGATCTCCGCTGCCTGCGTTTCGGTTTCCTGCAGGGCGGCGGTGGTGTCGAGCAGCCGACGATTCAGTTGTTCGCGGCCGGCGGCGAGGTCGGCGACTTCGCCGGCGAGGCCGCGCCGGCGCGCCTCGGCGTCTCCCGCGCTGCTCTCAAGTTGTTGTAATTCATGGCGCTTGCGATCAATCTCCGACGACGTCGAAACATCGGGGCCGGCGAAGACGGGGGTGGCGATGAGAGCCAGAACAGCGGCGACGACGCCCGTCGATCCGTTCCGTCCCACGCTGCGCGTCTCCTTGCTGTGAAGAACGCGATCATGCCCGTGAATTCGGGTCCGATTGCGGCGGACGACTATCTTTTTTGCGGTTGTTATTTCTGGATTCCGAAGCGGACGACGCCGGGCGCGGGGGTGGTCTCGGGCCCCGGTTCTGCGGCGATCAGGCGTCGGTCGCCCACGCCTTCCCGGCTCAGATAGCGAATGACCGCTTCGGCGCGGCGGCGACCAAGCGCCTTCCCGGCCTTGCCGGGCGCGTCGCCTTGCGCCGTCACTGTGAGAACGCCCGCCGGACAATCGCGAATGACGCTCACCGCAGCGTCCAGCGCCAGCGCGAAGACCTTGTGAACCCCGGCGCGGCCGGGTTGAAACGTCAGGGGGCCGGCCGCCGCCGCGGCGTCCAGCGCGCGCTGGCAGGCGACGAAAGGGTCCTCCGTCGCCGGGACAGGGGCGGCGGGCGAGCTGGCGACAGAGGCGCCCGCAGGGGCGGCTTCTGGGGTCGGCTGCGCCTCAACGCGCGTCTGGGCCGGCCGCAGTTTCTGATAGTCGGGAATGCTGGTTGCGGCGGTGCCCCACCACAGCAGCGCCACCGGCAAAAGTCCGAGCGCCCAGCCGTCATGGGCGCGTAAATCGCCGCCAGCGACCATTGCGCCAAAGGCGGCGCCGAGCAGATAGGCGATATAGGCGGCGATGGCGGCGCCAAGATAAAGCGCCGGCGGTTCCTGCACTGCGCCCAGCGCCAGCGCCAGCAGGCCGGCCAGCGCCGCGATTCCGGTCCAGCCCAGCCAGCGGGAATGGCGCAGGCGCTCCGACCATCCATGCATAATGGCGCCGGTCACGACGCCGACAACAAGCGCGGCGATCAGCCAGAAACGCAGGTGAAACAAAAACTCCGACATTTCAGTTTCTTCCCGGCCCGATCGGCTCTGTGGATCAGACGCGCATCGGCATCAGCACATAAAGCGCATTGGCCCCGTCGCGATCCTGAATCAGCGTCGGCGAGCCCGGATCGGCAAGCTTAAACAGAGCCGTGTCGCTGTCGAGCTGCTGCGAGATGTCGAGCAGATAACGGGCGTTAAAGCCGATATCGAGCGGTGCGCCGTCGTAATCGGCCTCGATTTCCTCGACCGCCGATCCCTGATCGGGATTGGTGACGGAGAGCGTCAGCTTGCCCTCGGACAGAGCCAGCTTCACCGCCCGGCCGCGCTCGGAGGAGATCGTCGAGACGCGGTCGACCGCCTTTTCGAAGACATCGCGGTCGACCGTCAGCCGCTTGTCGTTGCCGGCGGGGATGACGCGCGCATAATCCGGGAAGGTGCCGTCGATCAGCTTTGTGGTCAGCAGCGCGTCGCCGAAGGAGAAGCGCATCTTGTTGGCGGAGAGTTCGATGGTCACATCGCCCTGCGCGTCTTCAAGCAACCGCTGAACCTCGGCGACCGCCTTGCGCGGCAGGATCACGCCCGGCATGCCGGCGGAGCCTTCCGGCGCCGGCAGCTCGAGCCGGGCGAGACGATGGCCGTCGGTCGCTACGGCGCGCAGCATCAGCTGGCCTTCGACCTCCAGCGTGTGGATGTAGATGCCATTGAGATAATACCGCGTCTCCTCGCTGGAGATGGCGAACTGCGTCTTGCCGATCAGGCGTTTCAGATCGGCCGGCGCCAGCGCGAAGCTATGGCTGAACTCGCCTGAGGTGACGTCGGGGAAATCGCTTTCCGGCAGGCTTTGCAGGTTGAAGCGCGAGCGGCCGGAGCGCAGGGTCAGTTGCCCCGCTTCGCCGGCGCCGTCGAGCGACACCTGCGCGCCTTCGGGCAGTTTGCGGACAATATCGTAGAGCGTATGCGCGGGCAGGGTCGTCGCGCCCGCCTGTCCGACTTCGGCCGGCGCCTTCTCGGTGACTTCAAGATCGAGGTCGGTGGCTTTCAGCGTCAGCACGCCGTCGCGCGCGTCGATCAGCACATTGGCGAGGATCGGTATGGTCGTGCGCCGTTCGACAACGCGGTGAACATGACCCAGCGCCCGCAACAGCGCCGCTCTCTCGATCGTGACCTTCATCGCCTGATATCTTCCGCATTGGCGCGCGGCGGGCGCCGCGCGGGCCCAAAACTCTGGCGGAGGGGGGGGCGAATCGCAAGAGGCGCGGGCGTCTGGGCTGTGAACAACTCGGCGGCGGTCTGTCGGGGCGCTTAACTGGCCCTTAAATCGACATGCTTAAGGATGAGGGTCTGAAGAAGCCCGCCGCGTATCGTGCGCGGGCGCGGCGGTCGGTTTGAATGGCGCGTAACGGCAGACGTCGTGAACCTCGATATTACGACGACGAGGACGATTGGGACGGCGAAATCCGCGTCGATCCAAGGGAGTCGCGTCGTCGCGAACGGCCGCCGCCGCGCAAGCGCCGTCCGCCGCCGCGTCGCTCCGGCTCGCTTCTGGGCGGATTGATCTACTGGACGATCACCTTGTCGCTGTGGGGCGTCATCGCCGGCGCCGGCCTTGGGGTCTATTACGGCTCGAAGCTGCCGCCGATCGACCAGCTGGCGATCCCGAAGCGTCCGCCCAACATCGCGATCCTCGCCGTTGACGGCGATCCGCTGGCCAATCGCGGCGACACCGGCGGCGCGGCGATCCGGCTTGCGGATTTGCCGCCCTATCTGCCCAAGGCTTTCGTCGCCATCGAGGATCGGCGCTTCTATACACATTGGGGACTCGATCCGGTCGGCGTCGGCCGCGCGGTGGTCAATAATCTGACCGGCCGCAGCGGCATGCAGGGCGGTTCGACGCTGACCCAGCAATTGGCGAAGAACCTGTTCCTGACTCAGGAGCGCACGCTCTCGCGCAAAATTCAGGAAGTCATTCTTGCGCTCTGGCTGGAGCATAAATTCTCCAAGGACCAGATTCTCGAACTCTATCTCAACCGCGTTTACTTCGGCGGCGGCGCCTATGGCGTCGAAGCGGCGACGCAACATTATTTTGGTCACTCCGCCCGCGAAGCGAGCGTATCGGAGGCGGCGGTGCTCGCCGGTCTGATGAA
>JALRFG010000128.1 GCA_023253795.1 Methylocystis sp. | reverse complement strand
TAGGTGATCAGATGCAGCAGATTATAACCGGCGCGGATCACGCGATTGAGCCCAGGCTCATCAAGGCCCACGGCCTCTAGATAATCCTTCTGCTCTTCTGGCGGCAGCACAGCGATCTCGCTCTCGATTTTTGCTGACACCACGACGGCAACCGCGTCTTCTTCCGCCGCGCGTGCGGCGACTTTCGCCGAATTGCCGTTGCCGTCGGCGGCTGAGGCTTCTTCGACGTTGCAGACATAGAGCACCGGCTTGGACGACAGCAGACCGAGGCCATTGAAGGCGACGCGCTCTTCTTCGGAGACTTTGACCAACCGCGCCGGCTTGCCGTCGCGCAGCAGCACCAGAGCGCGGTTCATCAGATCGACAAGCTCTTTCGACTCCTTATCGCCACCCTTCGCTTTCTTCTCCAGTGACACGACGCGCTTTTCGAGGCTTTCGAGATCGGCGAGCATCAGCTCGGTTTCGATGGTCTCGATATCGCGCAGCGGATCGACGCCGCCTTCGACATGGGTGACGTCGCCATCCTCGAAACAACGCACGACATGGGCGATCGCGTCACATTCGCGAATATTGGCGAGAAACTGGTTGCCCAAACCTTCACCCTTCGAGGCGCCGCGCACCAGGCCGGCGATATCGACGAAGGTCAGGCGCGTCGGGATGATCTGCTTTGAGCCGGCGATCGCCGATAGCGCATCGAGGCGTGGATCGGGCACCGCCACTTCGCCGACGTTGGGCTCAATCGTGCAAAACGGATAATTGGCGGCCTGCGCCGCTGCCGTCTGCGTCAGCGCGTTGAAGAGCGTCGATTTGCCGACATTGGGCAGACCGACGATGCCGCATTTGAAACCCATGGTTTGTCTCGCACTTGTGAGGAATGACGTTGCGCGGGGTATGCGGGGCGACGCAGCAAAAGGCAAGGGGCTGGGCCACGACGGAAGCAGGCGCCGGCGACCGCTGGGGCGCGTCGGCGGCTTGACCCTGTGCGTGGCGCACCCCACAAAAGGGCTGGGGATTCACCAACGGCCAGTGTGCGGCCAGCGCGCCGGCGCGGAAAGACAGCCTGATGATCATGCGGCAATTGATGTGTGGCTTTACGACCCTTGCATGGGTCGCGACAGGCGTCGGGCTTACGATGGCGCAGACGCCCGCGCAAGCTCCAAGCCCCGCGAAACCGGCGGCTCCTGCGCCGTCGGCTCCGCCCGTGACAGCCGAGCCGCCTGCCGCGCCGTCGGCCCCACCCACTGTCACCGCGCCTGCCGCCACGGCCCCTGCCGCGTCAGCGCTTCCCGGCGCCGAACCACAAGCCACGGCGCCCGCCGAGGCGGTCGCGCCCAAGCCCAAACCGAAAAAGCCTGCCCCGCCGCCGCGTGAGCTGGCGCTGTCGGACGATCCGACGCCGACGCTTCAGCCCGAGACCTTCTTCACCACCGCCAAGGCTTCCGAACGTTATCTGCAAATCGTCGATCGCGGCGGTTGGCCGACGGTGGGCGTATCGCTGCGTCCCGGCGCCAAGGGACCGGCGGTCGTCTCCCTGCGTCGGCGCCTCGTTGCCGAGGATGAAACGCTGCGCGATGTTTCAAAAACGTCGTGGGACAATGATCTGACCGCGGCCGTGAAGCGCTTTCAGTTCCGCATGGGCCTGAAGCAGACCGGCATCGTCGCCGGCGCGACGCTGCGCGAACTTGATATCCCCGCCAATGTGCGCTTTCGCCAGCTCGCCTCCAGCGCCCAGCGTCTGGCGGGCGTCGAGTTTCCCTTTGGCCCGCGTTACATCGTCGTCAATATTCCCTCGACCAGCGTCGAAGCGGTCGACAATGACAAGGTGACGCATCGCTATGCGGCGATCGTCGGCGATCCCGAGCATCATTCGCCCGAGGTGCAGGCGAAAGTATATGCGGTGAACATCAATCCGACCTGGACGGTGCCGCAGTCGATCATCAAGAATGAGATTGCGCCCAAAATGCTGCACGATCCCTCATATCTCAAACGTTCGAAAATCCGTGTGCTGAATGCGCAGGGTGAAGAGATTGATCCGCGAACGCTCAACTGGGCGAGCGAACGGGCCGCCAATTATACGCTGCGACAGGATTCAGGCGCGGGCAATTCATTGGGCTCGATCCGCATCTCCATGCCCAATCCCTATTCGGTCTATATGCACGATACGCCGTCGCGTAATCTGTTTAACAACGACTATCGTTTCCTGTCGCATGGCTGTGTGCGTGTACAGGGCGTTGTCGATCTGGCTGCCTGGTTGCTGGATGGTTCGCACGGCCCCTCACTCGACAAAGCCGAGATTGATCGCCGCATCGCCACCGGTGAGCGCGAGGAGGTGCGCCTGTCGCAATCGGTGCCGGTGATCTGGATCTACGCCACGGGCTGGGCTTCCGCCGACGGCACGGTGCATTTCCGTGACGATGTCTATCATCTCGACGAAGTAGGCGAGTAAGGACGACACTGTGCCGAGAATGCTAATCGTCGCCGGCGTCGCTCTGATCGTCGCCGGCGTGATCTTGTCGGTCGCTGAACGGTTCGGTCTGGGTCTATTGCCTGGCGATATTGCGATCGAGCGTGAGAATTTTCGTTTTTACTTTCCGGTCACGACATCCATTCTGATCAGTATTGTTCTGAGCCTTCTGGTCTGGCTGTTTCGGCGCTAGGCATGACCTCCGGAGTTTGTGACGATCATGCGCTGGGCGGCTCTTCTGACTTTGGCGGCTACATGGCTGTTTTCATCGGCTGTCGGCAACGCCGCCGATCATCCTTCAGCGCCTGCGCCCACACCCGCGTACGCGCCATCGTCACCAACGACTGTCGTTGCGACAAATGGCATGGCTGCGCCGGATTATGCAGCTTGTCTTTCTGATCTGACCCGCACGGGCGCCGTTTATCAGCCGCTGGGCAATCTGACCAAGGAAGGGTGCGCACTCTCCGGGCCGGTTCAATTGCAAAGCGTCGCGACGAATTTTGGCACGGTGACAATCAGCGGCGAACCGATCATGCTGTGCAGCTTCGCACGGCAGTTTGTGAGTTGGGTGCGCGATATTGGCGCGCCGTTGACCCTCGCCTATACGGGCGCAGGATTGACGACGATTGAAACCGGTCCGGGGTTTGTGTGCCGCAATCGCTACAACCAGCCCGACGCTAAAATCAGCGAACACGCCAAAGGCAATGCGATCGATATCGCCGCCTTCATTCTTTCCGACAAGCAACGGCTTTCGGTCAAACCGCAGCCGAACGATCCGGCGAATGCGCAGGAATTATTGCGGATTTTCAGGACCAGCGGCTGCGGTTATTTCACCACCATCCTCGGGCCAGGCTCCAATGCGGCGCATGAAGAGCATCTGCATTTCGATTACGGCATGCATGGCAAGACGATGAATTACCGTATCTGCGAATAAGCGCTAGGCGCCGCGTTCACGAGCGCTTTCATGCCAGTTATGTAGCAATAGATGCGAAAGCCACGCCAGCGCGCCGTAAATCGCGAGACCGCTGAGCGAGATCAGGGCGAGCGCCGCGAACATGCGTGGAATATCGAGCCGGAACCCCGCTTCGACGATCCGGAACGCCAGTCCCGTACCCTGGCCCGATGCGCCGGCCGCCAGCTCAGCGACAATGGCCCCGATCAGCGCCAGTCCGCCGCCGATCCGCAGACCGGCGAGAAATTGCGGGAGGGCGGAGGGCAAGCGCAGATAAAGAAACTTTTGCCAACCCGTCGCATGATAAAGATCGAAAACATCCTGTAGCCCGTGATCGACTGAGGCCAATCCAAGCGCAGTGTTCGACAGAATTGGGAAGAAGGCGACAAGAAAAGCGCAGACCAGCACGGCTGTTCCGGGTGACAGATAGATCAGCAGCAAAGGCGCAATGGCGATGATCGGCGTGACCTGCAAAATAATGGCGAAAGGTAGCAGCGCACGCTCCAGCCATTTCGATTGCGCCAGCAGCAGCGCCAGCGCCACGGCGCTGATGGTGGCGATCACCAGCGCTTTAAGGGTGACGCCGAGCGTGACCAGCAGGGAAGAGAACAGCAAAGCGCGATCTTCAACCAGCTTGGCGGCGATGGTGCTTGGGGCAGGCAGAATATAGGGCGGGATGTTTTTATAATCTACAATCGCCTCCCAGACGCCAAGCGTCAGGAGAAAGACGAGTAATGGAATTATCGCGTCACGCAGCCTGTTCAGGGTCATGGCGTCGTTCCGATGTTTTCGTCTGTCGCATGTCGCAAGGCGAGTGAGGCGCGGCGACAAATCTCGGCGAAATGATCCGTGTGACGAAATTCGGCGTTGCGCGTCAGCGCTGGGTCAATGATGATCTCGTCGATGATCGCGCCTCTGACCTTTGACATCACGATGATCCGTGTTGAGAGATAGGCGCTCTCATATACTGAGTGGGTGACAAAAATGATCGTCGCCCGCAGCTCCAATTTCAGCGCCAGCAAATCATCATTCAACTGAAACCGCGTCACTTCATCCAGTGCGGCGAAGGGCTCGTCCATCAAAATCACCGCCGGCTCGGTAACAAGCGCGCGGGCGATGGCGCAACGCATTTTCATGCCGCCGGAAAGTTCGCGTGGCAGCGCAGCGGCGAAATCGCTCAAACCAACCCGCGCCAGCGCATGACGTATGCGTGGTTCGGCTTTCTCTCTTTTTTCACCCGTAAGCCGGAGGGGCAGATAGACATTATCGAAGACGCTCGCCCATGGCAGCAGCGTCGGCTCCTGAAACACCACACCCAGATTTTTGCGTAGCGTCGGATTCGACCAGACAATGTCGCCGCTTGTTGGCGCGATCAGACCGGCGATAAGCCGTAAAGCCGTGGATTTTCCGCAGCCGGAAGGCCCCAGCAAGGTGAGCGTTTCACCGGCGTTCACAGCAAGGTCCAACCCCTTGAGAACCGCGACGCCATTGGCGTAGGTCTTGCTAACCTCTTGTAATGATATCAGGGGCGCGTCGATCATGGGCGGCTACGGCCTGGCCTTTTGGTCGTCGGCAATATTCTTGCCGATAAAGCGGAGCGTATACCCCTTTTTATAATCAAGATTGGCGGGCAAGACGCCGGCGGCGACCATTTTGTCGTAAAATGCGCCAATGCGCGCATCAGACATTGCGCCCACGCCAAGCGTCGCGGCGTCGCCTGAATCGAGCAGGTGCCGATCCCGCATGGCGGCGATTGAATAGGCAAGCTGACCGTCGCTGATATCGGGATTATCGCGTTTGATCGCGGCGTTGGCGGCGGCGTTGTCACCGGAGAGATAATGGCGCCAGCCGATAATCGAGGCATCGACAAAACGCTGCACGAGATCGGGGTTTTTGGCGATCAGATCTGCACGGGTCTCGATTGTCGTTCCGTAGCTATCATACCCATAATCTGCGAGCATAAAAACATTTGGCTTAAAGCCAGCGATTTTTTCGATCGCATAGGGTTCTGAGGTAGCATAGGCCTGCTGGATGGATTTTTTATCTGCGATAAAGGGCGCAGAGTTAAAAGCGTAGTTTTTCAGTTTATCGTCACGGAAGCCGTGGCTCTGCTTGAGCCAGCGCCACGCCGAGACGAGAAAGCTGCTGGAAACGAAGGCCGTGGCTTGCGGCAAATCTTCAAAACGGTCGAGCCCTGCGCCGGGATGCGAAATCAGCGCGACCGGATCAATCTGGCAGATGGCGGCGACGGCGACGATGGGAGACTTTTGCTGAACCGCTTCAAAAATTTGAAGAGAGTTGGAGCCGAGCGCGAAATCAAAACGCCCAGCGGCAAGCAGGATCTGCGAATTCAGTTGTGGGCCGCCCTGTTGCAGATCCACCTCAATGCCGTAGCGCGCATAGGTGCCGTCGACAATCGCCTGATAGAAGCCGCCATGCTCCGCTTCCGCCCGCCAATTGGTAACCAGACGCACCTTGTCCAGCGCCAGCGCCGGGAGCGCCCACGTCTGAGACAGTAAGGCGGCGAAGAGTAGTGAGAGCACAAAATTCATGAGAAGATGTCCGACGAAACGACGCCACTATAGCGGACGTGGTGTCTAAATGCCGCTCGATTTGGAGGAAAAATTAAAGTTCTCGACCATGATTGGCGGGGCGGCAGGTGCGCCGTCGCCTGCCGCACGCCATGTGCGTTCCGTCGGGCCGATAGCGATCAGTCGCGCAAACAGTTCGCCGAGCCGCTGAT
>JALRFG010000127.1 GCA_023253795.1 Methylocystis sp. | reverse complement strand
CGCGACTTCGTTGCCGTCACCAACCAGCGACTCGCCAACCAGCATCTTGTTAATCAAAGCCATGTGCGTTCCCTTTCAAAGAACTGACGATCCACCCCAGAGGCGGTCGTTTTGCGGATCAACCGGACGCCGTCGGCGTCGGTTATGAGAGGCGCGGCGACACAGGAGCCGTCACGCCAGGCTCAACCAGTTTGCGCGGATGCGCATGCCGGCGTGATTGCCGGCGAAGAATGACGCTATGATGTCAGACGAGCTGACGGGCCAGCGCAAAGGCGTGACGGAAGTCGAGGCAGAGCGGCTTGTCCGATGTCGCCATCTGCTTGAACAGGCCCGATTCCGTGCCGTATTTCACATTGCCGATGGCGAGCGCGCCAATGCCCAGCGCGCCATGCGATGAAATCACCACGCCATTGTCGTGCAGGCCGCAGCCTTCGACGCCCAGCGGCGGCACGGCGTTCACATCCGCCGCAATCAGCAGATTCTTCGCCGCCTCAAGATCGGCCTTTGACAGCACCTGCACGCCAGCGCGCGCGGCGCAGAGCGCGATTTCATGATCGAGCAGCAGCGTGCGGACATGTTCCGCCGTGCTGCCGTCCGCCGGCTTCACATTAATGTTGAAGCGCTTGCGCATTTCCTCGGCCTGCGTGGTGACGCGATCGAGGCCGCTGTAACCAACGATGGTCACATCGGCGCCTTCAAGCGCCGCAATCACCGCGGAGCAATAGCCGACGACGCCGGTGGCGCCGTAAATGACGATTTTTGAACCCTTCAGCTCGCGCTGCTTCTTGACGCGCAGCGTCTTCTCGACACAGGCGACCATGGCCCCGGCGGTGGTGAAGGAGCCATAGGGATCGGCGAAGAGCGAGACTTCGAACGGCTTCAGCAGCCCCTTCTGGGCGGCTTCCAGCATGTCGAGCGCCAGAACGGCGTCGCGGCCGGCGAAGAAAATGCCGGTGCGCAGCGCCGCCGAGGGCGCGCGGGAGAACATCGCGTCCTGCACCAGCGGGACGACCTCGTCGAGGGTGACGTTGGTGTAGGGAATCGCGGCGTCGAAACCGGCGTCCAGCGCCATGTTAACGTCGAAGGGGCTCATATGCTTCAACGTGCTCAGCATGTGCAAAATCGCCTTGGCCATGGCTCTTCCTAACCCCTTTGCTGTCTTTATCGGGCGACGCGACGACGGGATGCGTCCGGTCGCGGACAGGCTTGTCGATTCTTTGAAATGAAACCGGGATGTCAACGGCGCAGCGCGCTTCGCCCCCGGAGCGACGACAGGCTTAGAACCCAGAAACGCCCGGATGTCCAGAGGCGAAGTGGCGCGGGCGGGCGGCGACGGCATGGCCTGATTAAGGTCAAACGCCGCCCCTGCCTGTTGACCGTCCCGGCGCTTTGACCTTATAAGGCGGCCATCGGGGCTCGGCGCGATGTGCGGCGAGCCTTTTGTTGTCGTTTCGCCCCCTGCGCGCATCCCCGGACACTGGTTCCGGCGGCCTCAGGGATGAAAAGCTGATCGAAAGGAAAATCAATGTCCCGGCGTTGTGAACTCACCGGCAAGGGCGTTCAGACGGGCAATCTCGTCAGCCACTCCAATCGCAAGACGCGCACCCGCTTCCTCCCGAACCTGGTGAACGTGACCCTGGCCTCCGAGGCGCTGGCGCGCTCGGTTCGCCTGCGCATTTCGGCCGCGGCGCTGCGCTCGGTCGAGCATCGCGGCGGCCTCGACGCTTTTCTGGTCAAGGCCAAAGAGGAAGAGCTGTCGCAGAACGCCCGCGTCCTGAAGCGCGAGATCGAGAAGAAGCAGGCCGGCGCGTCCGCCTGAGCCCGCTTTGCCGTCGATCATTCTGGTTCGACACGGCCCCGTCGCTCTAAAAGCGTCGGGGCTTTTTTCTTATGGGGCCTTCTGCCGCTTCATTGAGGCCTATGAACAATCCTGCCTTGCGCCCGACGTCAAACCGCCGGAAGAACTGATCCGCCTACTCCGGCCAACGACTCATATATTCGCCAGCGACGCGCCAAGAGTTGCCGACACGCTCTGCCGGCTCGGCCTCAAAGCCGATGTAACGGACCAAAGCTTTCGTGAAGCGCCGCCTGCGCCGGGAGACTCATTCTTGCAACGGCATCAGGGCCTGCGACGCTTGTTGGACATGGCTGGTTTAACCGCCATGTCGTCACAGAACTGATCGCAAACGGCTGGCGAAAAACAGGCGGACCCGGTTTCGCCAAACCATTTGGATATGTCACTCTGACGCACGACGCTTAAGCGTCGCGCACATCCGGCGGCGACGCCTCGGCGGCGAGCTGCGCCAGCGCTTCGTCCAGCGTCAGTTGCGTCTGCTGCTGCGAGCCGAGACGACGCATGGAGATGGTGCGTTCCGCCGCCTCCTTCTTGCCGGCGACCAGCAGCACCGGTACCTTCGCCAGAGAATGCTCGCGCACCTTGTAGGTGATCTTCTCGTTACGCGCGTCGACATCGACATTGAGGCCGAGCTTGCGCGCCGCCGCCGCGATTTCATAGGCGTAATCATCCGCCTCTTGCGTGATCGTGCAGACGACGATCTGCAACGGCGACAGCCACAAGGGCAGATGGCCGGCGTAATGCTCGATCAATATGCCGGTGAAGCGCTCCAGCGAACCGAACATGGCGCGATGCACCATGACCGGAATTTTTTTCTCGCTGTCGGCGCCGATGTAGAAAGCGCCGAAACGCACCGGCAGATTGAAATCGACCTGCGTCGTGCCGCATTGCCATTCGCGGCCGATGGCGTCGCGCAGCGTATATTCGAGCTTGGGGCCGTAGAAAGCGCCCTCGCCTTCCTGAATGCTGGTCTTCAGACCGCGACGCGCGAGTTCTTCGAGAACGCGGCCCAGCGCCGCTTCCGCCTTGTCCCACGCTTCATCGGAGCCGACGCGTTTTTCCGGACGCGTCGAGAGCTTCACCACCACATCGTCGAAACCGAAATCGCGATAGATGGTGAGGATCAGATCATTGATCTTCAGCGCCTCTTCCATGATCTGATCTTCGGAGCAGAAGATATGCGCGTCATCCTGCGTGAAGGCGCGCACGCGCATCATGCCATGCAATGCGCCGGACGGCTCGTAACGATGCACAACGCCGAATTCGGCGATCTTCACCGGCAGATCGCGATAAGATTTCAGACCGTTCTTGAAGATCTGCACATGGCCAGGGCAGTTCATCGGCTTCAGTGCGAAAATGCGTTCGTCTTCCGTCTTGGTGACGAACATATTTTCGCGATAGGTCTGCCAGTGACCGGAGGTTTCCCACAGCGCGCGGTCGAGCACCTGCGGGGTGTTCACTTCCGTATAGCCCGCCGCCTTCTGGCGCCGGCGCATGTAGGAAACGAGCGTCTGAAACAGCGTCCAGCCCTTGGGATGCCAGAAGATCGCGCCCGGCCCCTCTTCCTGAAAATGGAACAGATCCATTTCGCGGCCCAGACGACGATGATCGCGACGCTCGGCTTCCTCCAGACGATGCAGATAGGCGTCGAGCTCCTCCTGCGTGGTCCAGGCGGTGCCATAGATGCGCGACAGCATCGGCCGTGTTGAATCGCCGCGCCAATAGGCGCCAGCAACTTTCATCAGCTTGAAGGCCGAACCAATCTTGCCGACCGACGGCAGATGGGGACCGCGACAAAGATCGAGCCATTGACCCTGCTTGTAGACGCTGAGCGGCTCATCCGATTTGATGCTGTCGATCAATTCGCCCTTGAAGGTTTCGCCCTTGGCGATGAACCATGTTTTGGCGTCGTCGCGGCTCCACACTTCGCGGGTTATTTTGGCGTCGCGCGCAATGATCTCGCGCATTTTCTTTTCGATGACCGGAAGGTCTTCCGGCGTGAACGGCTCGGCGCGATGGAAATCGTAATAAAAGCCGTTTTCGATCACCGGGCCGATCGTCACCTGCGTGCCGGGAAAAAGCTCCTGCACGGCCTCGGCGAGCACATGGGCGGCGTCGTGGCGGATCAACTCCAGCGCGCGCGGATCGTCGCGCGGCACAAATTCGATTTTGGCGTCACGCTCCACCGGACGCGCCAGATCGACCAGTTCGCCGTCCAGCGTCATGGCGACGACGCGCTTGGCGAGGGAGGGCGAGATGCTTTTGGCGATATCGGCGCCGGTGACGCCCGGATCGAACTGACGCGAGGCGCCATCGGGAAAAGTGACTGCGACCATAATCTGCTCCTGCCGCGCTCAATCGCCGATACGGATCGGCGTAAGTCGCTTTGATCGAAAGGATTTGCGGCTTTTAGCGCCGACCGCGCGGCGGCGCAAATGAGAGAGGGCGCGCAGCAGGCGCATCGACACGGCGACGACGCGCCGCACAACTGCCCAGAATGGGCGTAAAAAGACCATCTGCAGCCATTTTCGCATGCGTCGACATTTCGCCTCACGCTGTCGGAGCAGACGGAAGCGCTATATCCAAATTGCGCAAATATCGGAGATGCGGAAAATGGCGCGCCAAAGGAGGTAAAAGTGAGAACTTTTGTCAGTGGGGCTTTCATCTAAAAAGACATTAAAATCAATTATCTGGTATTAGAACCGGCAACGCTCCCTCTTAGCAGTTCCTTATACATGAGCTTGATGCATGCGAGGAATGTGAGAAGGAAATACTCTGGTGGGCCATGTGGCTCGTCCAGACAATGATACCTTCTCCAGCTTAACCTAAACAATTCTGGCCCGCGCAACGCGGGCAACAAACCCCATTGGAATGGATTTTTATTCTGAGCGTGTGGGCCCGCACATTCTTAGGGCAGGTCCCCGGTTACCTTCCTCTTATCGAATACGAAATTCCTGGAGGGGAACATGACCAACATTCGCAAAATCATCCTGGGCTCAGCGTCTGCGGCGTTGTTGATGACTGGTTTTGGCGGCGTTGCGCCGGCCATGGCGGCGATTTCTCATAATCATACCGATGGTTCCGGCCACTCGATTGTCCAGTTCAATGAGAATGTGGAGCCCGGCACCGTGGTTGTGAGCGCCTCTCAGCGCCGCCTCTATTATGCTCTGGGCGACGGCACGGCGATCAGTTATCGCGTGGCGGTGCCGAAGCGCGGCAAGGAATGGTCGGGCGAGACCTCAATCGCTTCCATGCGGACCAACCCCGACTGGACGCCCCCGGCGGATGTCCGGGCGGATCATCCGGAACTTCCGGATGTGATCCCGGGCGGCGCGCCGAATAACCCGATGGGAACCCGCGCCATGGTTCTGGATAGTGGAGAGGTGGCCATCCACGGCACGACGCAGAAAATGCGCGCCTCAATCGGCAGCGCCGCTTCTTACGGCTGCATCCGGATGCTGAACGAAGATGTGGCGGATCTGTATGGCCGCGTTCATGTTGGCACTAGGGTGATCATGGAGCCGTGATCCATCACTAAAGTGTGCAGTATCGCCGAAGTTCAGTCTGAGCAGTCTAGCAAGATGGTTTTTAGTTAGGGAAGGTCTGATTTAATCATCTGATCTTGGCAAATCGCTTTTGATTTGATTCAATCTCTTTGCGAGGTTGCCATGCGCCAAATGACATTCACAAGCATCGGTTTTCAGGCTCACCATAAGCAAACGAGGCGTGAGCGCTTCCTAAGCGAGATGGAGGCCGTGGTCCCATGGCGAGAGCTTTGCAGTCTCATCGAACCTCACTATCCCTCAGGTCAAAGAGGTCGCCCACCGATTGGCATTGAGCGAATGTTGAGGATCTACTTCCTGCAGCAATGGTTCAATATGTCCGATCCACAGGCTGAGGATTGCCTCTACGACAGCGAGGCGATGCGCAAATTTGTGGGGATAGACCTCGGCGTAGAAGCATCGCCAGATGAGACGACCATCTGCAAATTCCGTCATCTCATCGAAGAAAAAGGGATAGGTAAGCAGATTTTTGCTGCCGTGAACGAGCATCTCAAGGCGCAGGGGATCAAAGTCGGTAATGGAACGATTGTCGACGCCACGATCATCACTGCGCCTTGCTCGACGAAGAACAATGATAAGGAACGCGATCCCGAGATGCATCAAACCAAGAAAGGCAATCAATGGTATTTTGGTATGAAGGGCCATATCGGGGTGGATAGCAAAGAAAAGATTATTCATTCAGTCGATGTTACGCCGGCCAATGTGCATGATAGCCAGACGGTCGGAGGTCTTCTTCACGGCA
>JALRFG010000126.1 GCA_023253795.1 Methylocystis sp. | reverse complement strand
TGATACGCGCGGCGAACACATTATCCAGAGATGTATCATCATCCGGACCTGACGCCCTTCACGCCGCGACAACGCCCTTCGCTACGCGCGGCGGCGACCAATATGATCGAGAACTGGCCGTCGCAGGCCTATCGCGACGATTATGCGATGATGCGCGGCATTTGGCCGATCCTGCCGAAGACGCTTCTGTTAAGCGATCCCGCGCTGATCGAAGAAGTTCTCATCGCCAAAGCGGAAAAATTTTCGCGCGATCGATTTCAGACGCGCGCATTGGCGAACGCCGTTAATCGACAGAGCGTATTTTTCGCCGAGGGCGCCGATTGGCGCTGGCAGCGACGCGCTGTGTCGCCTGCGTTCCGACATGACAAGCTACAGGCTTTAATCCCCACCTTCATTCAATGCGCATATTCGCTCGCACAAGAATGGCGGCACGCGCCACAGGATGCGATCATCGATGTCGCGCCCGCTATGTCGCGGGTGACCTTCGACATCATCCTGACAGCGGTGCTCGGCGCCGGCGCACAGGATTTCGACCGCGAGAAATTTCTCGCCGCGATCAATCCATCTCTCTCCACCATCGCCTGGCGTTTTCTCTACGCCCGAATTGGTGTGCCGTCGTTTCTGCCCTTTCCGGGCGCGTCACGCGTCGCCGAGAGCGTCGACTGGCTCCATAACGCCCTCACGACGCTCGTGGCGCAGCGTCGCGCCAGCGCTGGCGACCACGCCGATATTCTGGGCCTGCTGCTCTCCGCCCGCGACCCGGAAACCGGCCGCATCATGAATGATGAAGAGCTGGTGTCGAACCTCTACACATTCATGATCGCCGGCCATGAAACCTCCGCGACAGCGCTGGGCTGGACGCTCTGGCTGCTGGCCCATGACCAGACCTCGCAGCAACGCGTGCGTGAGGAGATCCAAACGATTATCGGCGACCGCGACATCGTCGTCGAGGATGTAGAGAAAATCATTTTCACGCGTCAGACGCTTCAGGAGTCGATGCGCTTGTTCCCGCCGGCTATCGGCGTCGGACGGGCGCCAATCGAGGATATCGACATCGGGCCGCATAAAATCCGCGCCGGAGAACTCGCCATTATCGCTGGCTGGTGCGTGCATCGTCATGAAAAGATCTGGGACGATCCGAATGGTTTCGATCCGGATCGCTTTTCAACGGAAAGCGCAAAGGGTCGTCATCGCTGCGCCTATCTGCCTTTTGGCGCCGGTCCACGCATTTGCATTGGTATGAATTTCGCCATGCTGGAGATGACCGTCATTCTGGCGACGCTGACGCGCCATTTCCGTTTTTCGCTCGTGCCCGGTCATCATATTGAACTGGCAACCAATCTCACCTTGCGTTCGAAAAACGGTCTGCCACTCAACATCTCCCCGCTGTAATCCCCTACTGTAAAATATCGCCATCCTGTGGTTATTTGCCCACAAACGAAATCTGATGTTGATCTGCATTCAGAAGACAGGATCGCAGATCAATCGACATATTGCGGGAGGAAATCATGACGGTCAGAGCTTACGGCGCTTTTTCCTGCGACAATCCACTAGAGCCAATGATCATTGAGCGTCGTCAACCCGGCGCGCATGATGTTGAGATCGACATCGCATTTTGCGGCGTCTGTCACTCCGATCTGCATACGGTGCGCTCAGAATGGGCCGGCACGCTGTATCCCTGCGTTCCGGGCCATGAAATTATTGGCTCTGTGCGCAGCGTTGGCGACGCCGTCACGCGCTATCGCGTGGGCGACGTCGTTGGCGTCGGCTGCATGGTCGATAGCTGCCGGCGCTGCGCCTCGTGCGAGGAGGGACTTGAGCAATATTGTCAACACGGTTTTACGCTGACCTATAATTCTCCCTGCGCCGACAAGCCCGGTCATACGCTGGGCGGCTATGCGCAAAAGATCGTCGTCGATGAAAACTTCGTTCTGAAAATTCGCCACCCGAAAGAGCAACTGGCCGCCGTGGCGCCCCTGCTCTGCGCTGGCGTCACCACCTATTCGCCGCTGCGCCACTGGCAGGCCGGACCCGGCAAGAAGATCGGCATTGTCGGCCTTGGCGGACTTGGGCACATGGGCGTCAAACTCGCGCATGCAATGGGCGCACATACCGTCGCCTTCACAACATCAGACAGCAAACGCGCCGACGCGCTGCGTCTTGGCGCCGATGAGGCGGTTGTCTCATCCAAGGCTGATGAGATGCAGAAGCACGCCAACAGCTTCGATCTGATCCTCGATACAGCCGGCGCCAGTCATAATCTCGACGCATACACCGCGCTGCTCAAACGCGACGGCGTTCTCTGCCTTGTAGGCCTTCCGGGAACGCCGCATCCGTCGCCCGAGGTCGGTCCGCTGATTTTCGGCCGTCGCTCCATCGCCGGCTCGCTGATCGGTGGAATCGCCGAAACGCAGGAGATGCTCGACTTCTGCGCCGAGAAGGGAATCGTCTCGGAGATCGAGCGGATGCCAGCTCGAATGATTGATTCTGCCTATGACCGTATGGAACGCGGCGACGTTAAATATCGTTTCGTCATCGATATCGCCTCTTTGGAGCCCTAGCCGATGGCCGGTCGGGGTTTGTGCGGGGCCGGTTCAAAATGACGAAATTCCGCCCCCCTCGCCGGGGGGTGAAGATGTCATAAAAGACCACTTTTTCAATATGTTGCAGCGCAACTAGGTGACCCAAAAGGAATCCCTGTCCGCAGCAACCCGAAACCCTGATGAAACGCCCGAAGAAAACGCATGATTTACAATGAGTTAAGCAGAGGACTTGACAAAGGCTTTCGGGTTCGGCGAAGCTAATTATACGGTCAAGGCCGTTCAAAAGAAGCGACGCCGTTCGGCATCAAAATGGGAGGTTAATATGGGTTGGCTCGTTCCTGCAGCTATGGTGTCTATGGTCGTTATCGCGGCTGTCACCCTGACGCGTCTCTAATCATTGATTAGAATCGTTCGGTTTGGTGATTGACCGAATGAGACGCAGCTACGATGTTGCCCTTCAGGGCCATTTATTTGTAGCTAAATGAATTTTATGACTCTCGATCCTTTCGTGAGTTAGATCACCCAAAAAAAATTAACCGCCAGCGCTCAATACGCTGGCGGTAATTTTTTGTCTGGTCGCCTGAGCAATCATTGTCGGCCTTATACCGTCCCGATCGCTGACGGCTTTCCTGCCGTCACAGATTCACGCGCTGGTCCCCGAATAATCGGAGTTCCTCATGTCGAAAAAATTGATCATCGCTCTCGGCGCAACGCTTTTGTTGAGCGCAACCCCGTCTTTGGCGCAGGTGCCCGGCCTCGACTCGCTCGGCAATATGCTGGGCGGCGCGAGCAATGACGCTGCTGCAGCCGGCGCCGCCGCGCCGGCGACTGATGCGGCGACGCAGGCCGTCGACCACGTCGAAAAGGGCAAGAAAGCCGTTGGCCATGCGCGCAACGCCGTGAAACATGGCAAGGCGCTCAAGGGCAAGGAAGCCGCTGGCGAAGCCGGCGACGCCGCCAAGGCCGCGACGGACGCCGTACAGTAAAACCCACAGATCTCGTACATCACATGCGCCGCTCCGGATTTGTCCGGGGCGGCTTTTTTATGTCGTCAGCGCAACAAAGAGGGATGCGCATCGCAGGCGTGCGCGGCGTTAATGACGTCCCCTAACTTAACGAAGAAGATCTCTTGCCGTCCGTAGCGTTACCGGGCGCAAATGCGATATTTAATGCATGTCAGATAGCGAAAACTCGCGACATCCATTTCCAGCGTCTTCACATCCGATTTGATCGACGTGACGCTTTCAAGCGCTTTGGTAAATTCGATATTGATCGCGCGCGCCTGATCGCCGGTATAAACCGCCAGCACGAAATTCGCCCAGATGCCCGAGGCGATGATCAAGGGAACGATCTTGTGTGCCTTCTCAAACATCCATTCGCCTCCATCCGTCGCCATCACCAACACCGATTGGCGCACGCCGCCACATGCGTCGCTGAAGCGGCGACGCATTTTTTGTGCGAACCTTGGCGGAACGATATGTATCTGATTTTGAATGGTGGGCGCGACAGGGATTGAACCTGTGACCCCTACGATGTCAACGTAGTGCTCTCCCGCTGAGCTACGCGCCCATGACCGTTTCGGCCAAAGCGGGTCGGGTATACTGGCGAAACCGTCAGGGCGCAAGCGGCAAGCGGATTAAAGATTAAACCCATATTTTTCAATTACATAGATAGATATTCGTCACATAGATGGCAACGGTGGCGGTGCGTGTTGACCAAATCTTTCTCAATGACCGCATAATCTGGTTGCGGGTGCCCCAGTTTGTGGCATCCTGATGTTTCCCCTGTTTGCGTCAGGGGGCAGAAAAAAGGAGGTTTCGCATGTCCTTACAGGGTCATATCGTCGAACTCCAACGCCGCCACGAGGCGATCGAGAAGGAAATCGAAAAAGAACAGCTCCATCCCAACAGTGATGAAAAACGATTGCACGAGCTGAAGCGCAAAAAACTGCAAATCAAGGATGAGCTGGCGAAACTGTCGATCAGCGAAACGCGTCATTAATTTCAGCGCCTGCTGTTTTACCGAAGCATTATTGCGCGTTGCGTGCAGAGCCTGCGCACAAGTGCGGGCAGGTAACTGAGGCCAATAATACCGCCCAAAAGAATATGGGCCAAAAGAACATGGGCGGAGAGCGATCTCCGCCTTATTTATTTTGAGACTGGATCACGGAAACCACAGATAAACATGCCGCCTACTGAACGTTATCGCCCCGAGACGCTGCATGAAAACCTCGGCGACGAATTTTTCGATCCCGTCATGGCGGCGGAATTCCCGCAGCATATTTTACGATTTCGCAATCAACGCTGCGCGGCGCGCGTCGGTCTCGATGGCCTTGATGATGCGGAATGGCTCAATCATTTCGGCCGCTTTACGCCCCTGCCCGGCTCCCTGCAACAGCCGCTGGCCCTGCGTTATCACGGCCACCAGTTTCAGAACTACAATCCCGATCTCGGCGATGGGCGCGGATTTCTGTTTGCGCAAATGCGTGATGCAATGGATGGGCGTCTGCTCGATCTCGGCACGAAAGGCAGCGGCCAGACGCCCTGGTCACGACGCGGCGACGGTCGCCTGACGCTCAAGGGCGGCGTACGCGAAATTCTCGCCACTGAATTGCTGGAGGCGCTCGGCGTCGACACGTCGAAAAGCTTTAGCCTGATTGAAACCGGCGAAGCTCTGGAACGCGGCGACGAGCCGTCGCCCACGCGCGCCAGCGTATTGGTGCGGCTATCGCATTCGCATATTCGCATCGGCACATTTCAGCGTCTCGCCTATCACGACGATAAAAACGCGATTGCGCGATTGCTGGATCATGTCTGCGTCTATTATTTTCCGCATCTGCTCGAAGCGCCCGCAGAGCAACGCGCGTCACTGTTTCTCGCCGAAGTCGCCGAGCGCGTCGCACGGCTGGGCGCGAGCTATATGGCCGCCGGTTTTGTGCATGGCGTTCTCAACTCCGACAACATCAACATCACCGGCGAGAGTTTCGATTATGGGCCCTGGCGTTTCGCGCCAGTCTATGATCCGGCGTTCACCGCGGCGTATTTTGATACTAGCGGGCTTTACGCCTTTGGCCGTCAACCTGCCGCGCTCGCATGGAATCTGGCGCGGCTGGCGGAGTGCCTGCTGCATCTGACCGGCCAAGAGGCGGCGGAAACGACGATCGACGCCTTTCCACTGACGATCCGCAGCGCCTTTCGCACCGCCGTGCTGCGACGATTGGGGCTGACCTCCGCCGGGGAAGAGGCCGATGCACGTCTCGCCGCTGCTCTGGTCGATTTTCTTCTCAAGAGTCGAGCGCCGTTCGAGCAATGTTTCTTCGATTGGCATGGCGGCGGCGCCAGCATGGCGCGCGCACAAGCCAGTCCGGCTGCGCGCTTTTATCAAACCGCCGACTTTGCGCCGTTGCAGGCTGCGCTCGCCGAACATGCCCCGGCTTCAGACGCCCGCCTCGATCATCCCTATTTCCGGCGCACGACGCCCTGCAAAATGCTTATCGACGAGGTTGAGGCGCTATGGGCGGAGATCGCAACGCAGGACAATTGGGCGCCGCTGATGCAGAAAATCGTCGATATCGGCGAAATGCGTGCGGCCTACGCCCCTCCTGCCCTTGAACAGGTT
>JALRFG010000125.1 GCA_023253795.1 Methylocystis sp. | reverse complement strand
CGATCACGTCGCGATCCGCCTTGGCGGTGATTTTCTGCGCTTGTTCTGCACCCTGCGCGCGATATTCCGACGCTTCGCGTTGACGTTCCGTCTGCATGCGGCCGTAGACTTTTTCCGAGATCTGTTGCGGAAGATCGACGCGACGAATACGGGCGTCGACAACGGCGACGCCGAATTTGCGCGCCTCCTGATCGGCCTGCTCGCGAATTTTCACCATCAGCGCGGCGCGTTCGTCGCGCACGATCTGTTGTTGATTGGCTTCACTAAGCACACGACGCACCGCTGAATTCAGCACGGAGGCGAGCTGGTTATTGGCCCCCTGAACGCTGTTGACGGTCTGGTAGAATTTCAGCGCGTCGATAATGCGGTAGCGAATGAAGCTGTCGACTTCAAGCCGCTGATTATCGGCGGCGAGCACTTCGAGATTGGGGCTCTCCACATCGAGAATGCGGTTATCGAAGAAGACGGCGTTCTCGATGACGGGAATCTTGAAGTGCAGGCCCGGCTGGGTGATCAGACCGCGGCCAGCGACAGGTTCTCCGAAGCGCAGCACCAGCGCCTGTTCGGTTTGATCAACCGTGAAGGCGCCAAGGATAAAGCCGACAATGGCGAGGCTCAGCGCGGCGAGCGCGGCGAAAAAGAGATTGGATCTCATTTCTGGCCTCCCTGGAACGGTGCGAAAGCAGGCAGGGGGAGGAAGGGCGCAACGCTGGCGCCGCCTTTTGATGGATCGTCGATCACCACTTTTTCCGCGCCGCCAAGCACGCGCTCCATGGTTTCGATATAGAGACGTTGGCGCGTCAGCGACGGCGCATTTTTATATTGCGCGTAAATTTTATCGAAACGTCCCGCCTGACCGCGCGCCTCGGCGACGGTCTGCTCGCGATAGGCTTCCGCCTCCTGAATGATGCGGGCGGCGGCGCCGCGCGCCTCCGGCACGACGCGATTGGCGTAGGCCTCCGCCTCATTACCCAGACGCTGCAAATCCTGCTGCGCGGCAGTGACGTCACGGAAGGCGGCGATCACGGACTGCGGCGGATCGACAGACAGCAGCAACACCTGAAGCACCATCACGCCGCTATGATAATCATCCAGAACTTTCTGCATGAGTTGCTGGCAGGCGGGTTCGATGAGTTTGCGGTCGGCGGTGAGAATTTTCTGGATCTGTGATTGGCCGACGATCTCGCGCATGGCGCTTTCGGCCACCGCCTTCACCGTGGCGCGTGGATTGGCGACGTTGAAGGCGTAGTCTTCGGGCTTCGCAGGATCGATCTGCCAGACGACGCGAAATTTTATATCGGCGATGTTTTCATCGCCGGTGAGCATCAGGCTTTCTTCCGGCGCTTCCGCGATCTGAGGCTGGCTAGCGTGCGGCTGGCCATTGTTGCGATGACGTTCGGCGGATGGTTCGCCATGGAAGCCAACATCGGTGACGTTGCGATCGGTGACGGCGAGTTTGGTCACGTCGCCAATGGGCGCCGGCAAATTGTAATTAAGGCCGGCCTGCGTTTTGCCGAGATATTTGCCGAACACGAGATTGAGGCCAATCTCATTTGGGCCGACCGTGTAAAACCCGGATAACAGCCAGGCGAGCAATCCGACCAGCGCGAGGATCATCATTCCGTTGCCGCCAAAATTTGATGGCAGAAGCTGATTCAGCGCGTCCTGACTCCGACGCAGCAATTCTTCCAGATCGGGCGGTTGGCCGTTATTGCCGCCGCCCGAGCCGCCGGAGCCTTGGCCCCATGGTCCCTGCGGCTGTCCCGAGGGGTCGTTGTTGCGATTTCCTGGCCCGCCTTGATTGCTCCAGGGCATTTATTCCGCCGATCGTTGATGTGGCCTCCGCACGGCGTCGCCGGCGTTTGGGCAGATATAGGCGCCACCGTCGCCGGCGACAATTGTGGCTCAACGCGTTGAAAAAACGCGCGGGTTCAGCCGGGGAAGCGGT
The DNA here is from genome assembly GCA_023253795.1 of Methylocystis sp. GTDB lineage: Bacteria > Pseudomonadota > Alphaproteobacteria > Rhizobiales > Beijerinckiaceae > Methylocystis. The sequence continues at coordinate 4,228 of JALRFG010000125.1, read as the reverse complement.
CGCGCTTTCAGGGGCGGAACATGTCCGGAAACCACACGAAGAGGAACGAGACGAACAAAGCGAGGAAAAAGCTGATCATGGCGTTTCTGATGAAACTGGGGCCAAATTCATCCATTTTTTTCTCCTGTCTCCGTTAAAGGGCTTTCCATATCAATTAGGGCTCGCGTGGCTCGTGCACAGCGCCTGTCCTCCCTTACTCTGAGTTATAGGCGGGCTGCGGCGCCCCGGCAAAAGCTTTGCCGAGGGACGGCGGCGGCTTGTGCCCAAATCGGGATGCCTGTAGATGCGCGGCGTCCGTCCGGCTTTCCCGAGACGGCGCGCCGTAACGCTCGGCAGGGGGCTCATGAACGATTTCCGCGCGCTTTTTCTGATTTCTCTCGCAGCGGTCCTCGCTCCTTTGCTGAACCGTATCCCGGCGTTGAAGCGGATGCCGCTGGTGGCGATTGAGCTGATGCTGGGCGTGGTCCTCGGCCCTGGCCTCGCCGGGCTTGTGGTGGTCGATCCGACGATCGATTTTCTGAAAGAGCTGGGGTTGGTCTTCCTGTTCTTTCAGGCCGGCTTTGAGGCCCGGCGCCACGAAATCAGCCTGCCGGCGCTCCGCCTTGGCGCGAAATACTGGTTTTTCGCCTTTAGCCTCGCCGTGTTGTTCGCCAGCGCCCTTTACGCCGTCGGTCTCGTCAAGGGCGTGGTGTTGCTGGCGATTATCCTGCCGACGACGGCCTTTGGCATTCTTGTCCCGATCCTGAAACAGGGCGGCGAGATGGGTACGCGTTTTGGCGATTATCTGCTCGGCGCGGCGGCCTTTGGCGAACTGGGGCCGCTTTTGTTCGCCTCGATCGCGCTGGCGGCGGAGAAACATCATCTGCATCAGGCGTTCTCCAGCCTGTTTTTTCTGGCGCTGGCGATCGGCTCCATTTTCCTGCTGATCCGTTTCATCTCCCGTCTGCATGTCGCGAGCCTCTCCAATTGGCTGAGGAACAGCGGCGTTTTTCCGGTGCGCGCGGCGGTGCTTGTGCTGCTGGGCTATGTGGCGCTGGCGAATAATTTCGGCATGGAGACGGTCGCGGGCGCCTATGCGGCGGGCCTGGTGGTGGCGGTGCTGGAAAGCGTCGCGCGGGACTCAACTCTCGAAGACCGTCTGACCTCTATCGGTTCCGGCTTTCTGATCCCGGTTTTTTTCATCGCCAGCGGCATCACCTATGATCTTCAGGCGCTGGTGTCAGATGGCGCGAGCATCGCCCAGTTTGTGCTGTTTTGCATCGCCTTCTTATCTATTCGGCTGGTTCCGCTGTTCTTTTACCGGGGCGTTCTCTCGGGCGCCGATTTGCCTGCGCTTGCGTTGATGACGGCGGCGACGCTGCCGCTCGTTGTCGCAATCTCCTATCTTGGCGTTCAATCGGGGCAGATACGGCAGGACACCGCGACGGCGCTGGTCGGCGCCGCTTTTGTGACCGTGACGGCGTTTCCGAGCTTTGCTCAATGGCTGCGCGCGCAAGCTGACGGAAATGAGCTTGTCGGGTTGATTGATCGCGGCTGCACGACCCTCGCCAATGCCGGAGCGAACTGTTATTCTATGCTTGATGCAGCGGCGACGCGCATCTCTTTCTGGCGATAAAGCGGACGGCAGTCAGTGATGATCTTTTCCCGAGCCCTGAAGCGCACATCTCTCGCAGGCTTTGTCGTGTTGCTGGCGAGCCTCGCCAGCGCCGGCGCGGAAGCGAGAAAGCTTGCCGATTCGACGCCGGTTGAGTGGTTTTTTGAGGATGACAGCCGCAAGACCCTGTTTCCGCCGGTGCAGGAGTCGCTGACGCACAGCACCGCCGTAACGCGTCATGATCCCTATGCGCTGGATATTCCGGCCGCCGACATTTGTCAGGAGCCCTGCGGCGCCATCCGTTGACAGACACAACGAGGCGTCAGAATTTCAAAGAATCGAAAGTCAAATTAAATTCTCCTTCATCGCGGAATTATCCCCGTAATTATTCGACACAATATGGGTTTTTTTGATCAACGCCTTCGTGAGTCGGTCGCGAAAGTTTGCTTTAACTGTGGCTGATCGGAGCGCCGATTCCCGCACGGGACGTCCGCCCAAAATCTGAAACGCTGTTCCAGACAAACATCCCCTAGCTTCGCCGAAGCGTGCGCATCACGCGGCCGGGATGTTCGTTCAGGAGCAGAGCAGCCAGAATGGTTGAGCAGCAAACGTCATGAACGCTATCGTCGTCGTCGCGCTCAAGAGGCCTTACACCTTCGTCGTTCTGGCCATCGCGATTTTGCTCTACGGGATCATGTCGATCCTCAAATCGCCGACTGATGTGTTCCCGAATATTCGTATTCCGGTCGTCGCGGTGGTCTGGTCCTATGCCGGTCTTTTGCCGGAGGACGTGTCGGGCCGCATCACCTTCTATTACGAACGCCAGCTGACCTCGACGGTCGAGGGCCTCGACCATATCGAAAGCGACTCCTACTACGGCGTCAGCGTCATCAAGGTTTATCTCCAGCCGGAGGGCGACGTTGCGGCGGCCGAGGCTGAAATCGTCGCGATTTCGCAAACCGTCATCAAGGCGCTGCCGCCTGATATTTCGCCGCCAATGATTTTCCGCCTCGACGCCTCGTCGGTGCCGGTGGCGATGCTTCAGGTCGCCAATGAAGATCTGACGCCGGCGGCGATGTTCAACCTCGCCTTCAACAATATCCGCCCGTTGCTGGTGACCATACCGGGCGCGATTGTGCCGCAGCCCTATGGCGGCATGCCCAAGCAATTGCTGGTTTCGCTCGACCAGCAGCAATTGCTGGCCCACCATTTGACGGCGACGGACGTCCACGAGGCCTTCGGGCGACAGAATATCGTTCTGCCTGCAGGCGATCAGAAGATCAAAACAACCGACTGGATGGTTTTGACCAACTCGACGCCGCTGGCGGTGGAGGACTTCAACAGTCTGCCGATCAAACGTGTCGGCAATCAATATGTCTATCTGCGAGATGTCGCAGATGTGCAGCTCGCCGGACCACCGCAGCTCAACGCCGTTCTGGTGAAGGGTAAGCAGGCGGTTATTCTGGTCGTGATGAAGGATGGCGCGGCGTCGACGCTGGATGTCGTCAATGGCGTCAAAAAGGCCATTCCCGACATTGAGCGGATCAGTCCGCCGGGCACCAAGGTCACGCTGCTCAACGACGCCTCGGTCTTCGTGAAGGACTCCATTGAAGACGTGGTTCACGAAATGGTGCTGGCGGCGGCGTTAACCGGTCTTGTCGTGATTTTGTTTCTGGGCTCGTGGCGCGCGACGGTCATCATCGCCACATCGATCCCGTTGTCGATTCTATCCTCGGTTATCTGTCTTCACGCTGTCGGGCAGACCATCAATATTATGACGCTTGGCGGACTGGCGCTGGCGGTCGGCATTCTGGTCGACGACGCGACGGTGATGATCGAGAATATCGACACCCACCTTGAAATGGGCAAGCCGATTGAGGTGGCGATCATTGATGCGGCGAACCAGATCGTCACCGCCACTTTTGTCTCCACGCTGTGCATCATGCTCGTGTGGTTGCCGCTGTTCGAATTAAGCGGCGTCTCCGGCTTTTTGTTCGCGCCGATGGCCGAGGCCGTGATTTTCTCGATGGCGGCCTCCTTCATTCTGTCGCGCACGCTGGTGCCGACGATGGCGAAATATATTCTCGTCGATCCGAACTCGCCCCATGCCCATGGACACGCCGACGGCGGAGAGGAGCATGGCGAACACGGCGCGCATGCCGCCGCAGCGTCAACAGCGTCGAGCGAGAAGCTCGAAGAGGAAGCCAAGCGGATCTATGATCTGGCGAATGAGGACGCGGAAAAAGGCGCATTGGCTGGCGAGGGCGGCATTTCGCATTTCGCCAACGCGGTGCCCGAGCCGCCCCACGCACATGCGCCCGACGCGAAGCCCCCCGGCGCCTTTAAACGTTTCCAGCAGTCGTTTGATCGCGGGTTTCAATCGTTCCGTGATGCATACAATGATGCGCTGAAAACCGCGCTCGAAAATCGCGGCGTATTCGTGCCCGCTTTTCTGGCCTTCGCCGTTTCTTCGCTCGTGCTGTTTTACTTCAACGGTCAGGACTTCTTTCCCGAGATCAAGTCCGGAACCATGCAGATGCATATGCGCGCGCCGCTTGGCACGCGTATCGAAACGACCAGTCGCATTGTGTCTCTGGTCGGCGAGGAGATCGAGCGGCTCCTGCCGGGCCAGGT
>JALRFG010000124.1 GCA_023253795.1 Methylocystis sp. | reverse complement strand
GCATGCCCTTTTCACGGAAGAGCGTCGTCAGCGCGCGGGTGTCGACGCCGCTCAGCGCGATGATTCCGCGTTTCGTCAGCCAGTTGGCGAGGTGCGTTTGCGACCGGAAATTCGACGGATCCGTCACCGGCGCGCCGAAAATCGCGCCGACCGCGCCGGCGCTCTGCGCCAGATCGACGGTCTCGACATCCTCGTCATTGGTTCCGACATTGCCGATATGCGGGAAGGTGAAGGTGACGATCTGCGCGGCGTAGGAAGGATCGGTCAGGATTTCCTGATAGCCGGTCATGGCGGTGTTGAAGCAGACCTCGCCCACCGCCTCGCCGACGGCGCCAAGGCCGAAGCCCGCAATGGATTCGCCGCTGGCGAGCACCAGAACGCCGGTGTGAACGGGCTTTGTCCAGCCCGTGTCGATGGTCGAAGGTGAGGCTTTGTCTTGATCGACGCTCATGTTCCGCTCTATTGCCTGTCTCACCCGTGGATTTAATCCATCCGACCCCGAATTGGAAATCATATGCGCGAGAAGTTCACCCAGGACCTGAAAGACGCCATGAAAGCCGGCGAGCGGGCCAAGGTCGACGCCCTGCGGCTGATCAACGCCGCCCTCAAGGACAAGGACATTGAGGCGCGCGGCGCCGGCAAGACCTTGTCTGACGAGGATATTCTCGCCCTGCTGCAAAAAATGATCAAAAGCCGCCAGGAGTCGCTGGATATCTATGTCAAAGCCGGCCGCAACGAATTGGCCGACAAGGAAAAAGGCGAGATCGCCGTGATTTCCGCCTATCTGCCGCAACAACTCTCCGAGGCGGAGGTCGCCGAGGCTGTAAAGACGGCGATTGCGGAAGTTGGCGCCGCCTCGATCAAGGATATGGGCAAGGTCGTCGCCGCGCTCAAGGCGAAATTCACCGGTCGAATGGACTTCGCCAAGGCCAGCGCGGCGGTGAAGGCGGCGCTCGGCGGCTAGACCGGAGATTCTGCGGCGCTGCGCCCGACTTTCGCCGCGCCGCGCCGCTAATGATTCGCTTCGACCGCCAATCCGGAGAAGAGAGAATGAAAAAACGCTTCACCCTCGCCACGCTTGCGCTGTTCGTGGCTATCGTCCCGGCCTGTGCGGCCGACGACGATGTGATTGATCGTACGGTTGATGGCGTTCTGGGCGGATTGGGCGGCGCGCTGATTGGCGGGCCGATCGGCCTGATCGCCGGCGCGGGTGTCGGCGCCAGCGCCGGACCATCGATCTCGAAAGCCTGGGGCCTCGACCGCTCCTCTGTCGCGAAGCGTCAGAAAAAGCGTCAGAAGTCACAATAAATCCTGAGGGGCGGAGCCGTCCCACAGGGAAAAGAAATGATGCGGCGGGCCACGGCCCGCGCTCACGTCGAGCGCCGCCGCCAGCGCATCGGCGGCCTCCAGCGCATTCTCCAGCCAGCTTTTTGCGGTCGCGATGGCGTCGATCAGCGGTGCGCCTTTCGCCAGTTCCGCTGTGATCGCCGCCGAAAGCGCGCAGCCCGTGCCATGGCTGTGGCGGGTCATGATCCGGCGACCGTGGAACAGACGGGTTTCGCTCGCCGCAACCAGCACATCGACCGGCGCGCCGGCGAGATCGCCGCCCTTGACCAGAACGGCGCGCGCGCCAGCGGCGATCAGCGCCTGACCCTGCGTCGCCATTTCTTGAGGCGTTGTCGCGATATTGGTGGCGGTCAGCGCCGCCGCCTCGAACAGATTGGGCGTGACGAGGCTGGCGAGCGGCAACAGATCGCTCACCAGCGCAGCCTCCAGTTTCGCCTCGGCGAGACTGACGCCCTGAGTGGGGACCAGAACCGGATCAAGGACGATTGCTTGAGGTCCTCTGCCGATGGTTTGCGCGATGGCGCGCGCATTGCCGGCAGTGGCGACCATGCCGATCTTGATCGCATCGGGCCTGAGATCGTCAATGACCGACGCTATCTGGGCGGCGACAATCTCTGGCGCCACCGGCCATGCGCCCGTCACGCCCAGCGTGTTCTGCGCCGTGAGCGCCGTGATGACGGCCATGCCATAGCCGCCAAACGCCGAGAAGGTTTTGAGGTCGCCCTGAACGCCGGCCCCTCCGGAGGGGTCTGAGCCCGCAATGGTCAGAAGTTTTGGAAGCTGTATCACGCTGACAGTTTCCGATACGCCGGGCAGACAAACAAGCGCTGGCCAACAAGCTTGCGCCGCAGATTATTTGCCGCTTGGCGCTGTCCAGGGGAAGGTCCATGTTTCGGTCAGCGCGCGTCCGCCGCCACGCAGAAACAAACGCAAATCCGTCGTCTCGCCGGGCTTGAGCACGACATCGATCATGGCGCGCAGCCCATTGATATAGGGATTCGCCTGCAAGGTCGTACGCGTCACGGCGCCGCGTGTCGTCGAGACGACGGTCTCGATCTGACTGGGGTCGGCGACATAATAGGCCAGATCGCCGCCGGCAAAATCAACGAGAAAACGTCTGGCGGCGGGGTTGTTCGATTCAGCCGAGCCTAGCGCATGCGCCGGCGCCTCAAAGGTGTTGACGACGTGGCCGTTGGGCGCGAGCCGCGGCATATCGAGGCCAGCGGTGAGCCGGTAAGCGTAAAGAAACGCCTTGCCAGGCTCCGGCGGCGTCGCCGGCGTCCAGCTGGCGACGATATTGTCGTTGGTTTCATCGCCCGTCGGCAATTCGATCAGTTCAACGCGGCCCTTGCCCCAGTCGCCGACAGGTTCGACAAAATAGCTTGGCCGTTTTTCATAGGCGAGTTCGAGATCCTGATAGGATTGAAAGGCGCGATCGCGCTGGAGAAGTCCAAACCCGCGCGTATTGGCGTCGATGAAGGAACTGGTGCGCACGTAAGGCGGGTTGCTGACAGGGCGCCACAACCATTCGCCCGCGTCGGTATGAACGAGCAGACCGTCGGAGTCGTGAAGTTCGTCGCGATAGCCGTCGAGAACGCGACGATCATTCTCGCCATTCAGAAACATTGAGGTGAGCGGCGCCAGGCCGAATTTGACGCCGCTGCGGCGGGGGAAGAGCGTCGCTTGCACATCAAGCGTGCTCTCCTGTGCGGCGGTTAGCTCGATCCGATAGGCGCCGGTCGCCGCTTCGCTGTCGAGCAGCGCATAGATTCTGATTTTGTTGTCGCCGGCCGGCGGCGTTTCGATCCAGAATTCACGAAAAAAGGGAAAGCTCTCGGCGCCGGTCCCAGCTTCAACCGCGAGGCCGCGGGCGGAGAGGCCGTAGCGCTGGTCGCGACCGAGGAAGCGGAAATAGCTCGCGCCGAGAAATGAAATCACCTCATCTTGCACATGCGGATCATTGACCGGAAAGAGCAATTTGAAACCGGCGAAGCCTGTATTGACCGGCGACGGATGATCCACCTTGAGGCGGCCGTAGTCGAAAAGCGTCGAGGCGTAGGGAATTGGCGCCGCGATGCCGTCGCGGATCGTGTTCACCGTCACGGGACGATTGAATAAAAAGCCGCGATGAAAGGTTTCCAGACGGAAGCCGCCGCCATTATTGAGCAGCGCCTGGTCTTTCTTGAAACGAATATCGCGCCAGGAGTCGAAATCCAGTTTGTCGAAGGGCGCAGGCGGCGGCGCGGGCTTGTCCTCGAAGGGCGCAGCGGCGAGGTCATGCGCACGACGCACAACGTCATCGAAGCCGAATCGCGGCGCTGCGTCTGCGGGCTGCGCATGCGCGGGCAGCACGGAACGCGCGCCGGCGACCAAAGCGGCGCCAAGAATCAGGCGACGTGTCATGATCGTCATAAATTCACCCGAGAGCGTTTCGTGCGGAAAATCGTGCGGCCGAAGCTCTAACGGGATCGAGATTGTGGCGCAAGCGGGGCAAATTTTTGGGTGCGCCGCGGCAAACTCACGGCGGTTTCCCGACTATCCGCATCATCTTGAAAAAACGCGTCAAAATTCAAAAAAAATCTTGTAATCGGCGCGAATAGGCGTATCTACGTCCTCGCCCAAATCGCACGTGCCTGTGGTCGTGTGTCGGTCGGCGCGGAACCGGACAAGAGGCCGGTGAAACGTCGAGAGTTAACCGGCAGCCGGAGGCGAACCGGCGAACTCCGTCTCTGCGGAGGATCGCGACTTAAAGCAACGACGGACCGGGCTTTTTCGTCTCTGTCGACCCTCCAAAGGTCGGCTTACCGAAGAGGCTAGTCTTTCTTGCCGGGCGTGCGGAAAGGGAATTCCCCTTCCAATCGATGGCTGTTCAAACGCGTTGGCGCGTGTTTCGCGCTTCCGTGTTTTATCAGCCGACGGCGCATCACCCGATCGTCTCGCGCGCAAGCGTGAAGCGATCATGGATTGCTGGCGCAACAGCATTCGTCGCGTTTCCACCACGCGCGAGTGAAGAGCGTCATCTATCCGCCGAAGCCCAACAGAATCTGGCGCGACACGCTTCGCGCCCTTCGCAGGGGATGCCCTTATGACGCAACGTATCCAGGAATTTCTCGCCGAGCGCCGTCGCGCCGGCCGTGACACGCAGCCCTGCCTCGTCGTCGATCTCGACGTCGTGCGCGAAAATTATCTCGGCTTCGCCCATGCGTTGCCCGATACGCGTGTCTTTTACGCCGTGAAGGCTAATCCCGCGCCGGAACTGCTCGCGCTGCTCGCTTCGCTGGGCTCCTGCTTCGACACGGCGTCCGTTGTCGAGATCGAGCAGGCGCTGGCCGCCGGCGCTGCGCCCGACCGCATCAGCTTTGGCAATACGATCAAGAAAGAGCGCGACATTGCGCGCGCTTATGAGCTTGGCATCCGCCTCTTCGCCGTCGACAGCGAAGTCGAGGTGGAGAAGATCGCGCGCGCCGCGCCGGGTTCGAAAGTGTTTTGTCGCATTCTTTGCGATGGCGAAGGCGCTGAATGGCCGTTGTCGCGCAAGTTCGGTTGCGCGCCGGAAATGGCGCCGGGCGTGCTCGAACATGCGCATCGTCTGGGCCTGTCGGCCTATGGCGTCTCCTTCCATGTCGGCTCGCAGCAGACCAACCCGAAAATGTGGGACGGCGCGCTCAAGTCGGCGGCGGATATTTTCCGCGATCTCGCCGAGCGCGGCATCTCGCTGCAGATGGTCAATCTCGGCGGCGGCTTCCCGACGAAATATCTCAAGAACGTGCCGGCGGTGAAAGCCTATGGCAATGCGATCTTCCGCGCGCTGTCGAAGCATTTCGGCAATCGTATTCCGGAAACGATCATCGAACCGGGCCGCGGCATGGTCGGCGGCGCCGGCGTGATCGAGGCGGAAGTGGTTCTGATTTCGAAGAAGTCGGAAGCTGAAGGCGAGATGCGCTGGGTGTATCTCGACATCGGCAAGTTCAACGGTCTTGCGGAAACCATCGACGAGATGATTCGCTATCCCATCCGCACGCCCGCCGATGGCGGACCGACGTCACCCTGTGTCGTCGCGGGCCCGACTTGCGACTCGGTCGACGTGCTTTATGAGAAACAGCCCTATGAGTTGCCGGTTTCGCTCGAAATTGGCGCGAAGGTGCTGATCGAGGGAACGGGTGCCTATACGACGACCTATTCCGCCGTCGGCTTCAACGGTTTCCCGCCGCTGGAAACTTTCGTGATCTGACGTGATTTGACATGCTCGCGCCCGCCGTCGGTCAATCCGGGCGGGCGCGATTTTTTTTGCCTGTTCTTGTGTCTTAAGTCCGACGGCCGCCCAGTTTATTGCGCAGCTGGCGTGGGCAGGCAGGCGACCGTGATCGACGACGGATTATCCGTGTTCACGGTGACAATCTTTCCATCCACAAAAGCCTGAGCGCGCGGACGGCGGTGCGGATTGTCGATCATTCGATAATGACCGGCGCACAGGGCCTCGGCGCGGCGGATGCAGAGCTGGGCTTCCTGAACGCAGCTGATTTTATACCCCGTCTCGCCTTTGGCGAGGACGATCTCCGTCGCTGTCGTCGACGTTGTCGCGTCATAGCCTGTATGCGCCAGCTCCGGGCATTCGCTCATATTGACGCCGAGAGCGATGGCTAAACCGATAAAGCCGCACATGGCTTGTTCCTTTTCATGCTCGCGCGCATGCGCGTTTATTCCCGTGGCGGCGCGCTGCGGGCTTTTTCATAAGGGATCATGAAGAGCTGGCGTAGCACGGGCGCCACCACCAGCAACATCGCCGGACCAATCAACATGCCGCCGACAACAACTGTCGCCAGCGGTCGTTGCACCTGTGAACCGATGGCGTGCG
>JALRFG010000123.1 GCA_023253795.1 Methylocystis sp. | reverse complement strand
GACGCCGTGCCGCGATTGCTCACACCGGCCTCGGCGTCGCGCCTCTTGATGGCGCCAATTATACAATGGGAAGGCATGTTCCGTATTTGGTTCCCGCCGTGTGAATGAACATCCACACGCCGAGCGGCTCCCGGTTCCCTTCCGGAAGACATTCTTAACTCGGAAACGTCGGGATAATATGTCGAGGACGGTCGAATCGCAATCGCAAAAAATTTGGCTGCGATAAAGCTTCCCGGCGTCGCTCGACTCCGGGTCAGAAAACGGAAAATCAGCATCATGCAAAGTTTATTCCGGCAAGGCTTGTTCCGGGTCTTTCTGGGGGCGGCGGCGCTGATCGCCCTCACCTGCGCGAGTCAGGCGGCGCCGGGTTTCGTCCTGGAGGAGATCACGCCGGGCGTTTTTGTCCATCAGGGCGAGACGGCCTTGATGACGCGCGCCAATCTTGGCGGCATCGCCAATCTTGGCGCGATTGTCGGCGAAGAGGCTGTGGCGGTGATCGACACCGGCGGCAGTTTTCTGGAGGGGCAGGCTTTTCTGGCCGCCCTGCGCGAACGGACAAGCACGCCGATCCGCTATGTCATCAACACCCATGCGCATCCGGACCATGTCTTCGGCAACGCCGCTTTCGAAGGCGCCGGGGTCATTTTTGTCGGTCATAAAAATTTGCCGCGCGCGCTGGCGGCGCGGGGAGAGTTTTTCCTTACGTCCTTCCGGGCTGCGATGGGCGATGCGCTTGATGGCGTTCGGATCATTCCGCCCACCGAGACGGTCGCGGACAGGCTGACGCTCGACCTTGGCGGCAGACGCCTTGTCTTGCAGGCCTGGCGCACCGCCCATAGCGATTGCGATCTGACGGTTCTGGATGAAAAAAGCGGCGTGCTTTTTGCCGGAGACCTGTTGTTTTTACAGCATGTTCCTGTTGTTGACGGGAGTTTGTTGGGCTTTCTCGACGTCGCCGACCGGCTGGCGGCGATCCCGGCGACCCGGGTTGTGCCGGGGCATGGGCCGATGGTTGCGCCCTGGCCGAAGGCGCTGGACGATCAGCGCGCCTATCTGACCCGCCTCACCGCCGATTTGCGCGCCGCGATCCGGAAAGGCGCCACCGTCGACGAAACGACCAAGACCGCCGGCGAGGCCGAAAGGCCGAAATGGCAATTGTTCGACGATTATCACCGGCGCAACGCCACCGCCGGATTCGCCGAACTGGAATGGGAGACGCCCTGACGGCTGGCGCGGCGGCTGCGACTTTGTCTCTCGCCGATCCGTCCGCCAAGTTTATAATCCCGGCCAATCTTTCCGGAGACAGCCATGTCGTTTGATCGCTCTGTCCGCATCCTTGCTCTTACGGCGCTCATGCCTTTGCTGGTCGGCGCGCCGACGATTCTTCGCGCCGCTGACGCCGATCCCTGGCCGGGATTGAAAGCCGAATTGTTTCAGAATCGGGCGCTTCTTGAACAGGATGGCGTCGTCGCGCTGGAAGCGCCGGTGCGCGCCGAGGATGCGGCGATCGTGCCGATGACCTTGCGCTTCGCCAATCCCGCCGGCCTTAAAACGGCGACGCTGGTGATCGATCAAAACCCGATGCCGATGGCGGCCGCTTTCACGCTGGGTCCGGACGCCGGCGTCGGCTTTATCTCAACGCGCGTCAGGGTCAATTCCTACAGCAATGTCCACACCGTGGCCGAAACCCGTGACGGCGGCCTCCATGCCGACGTCAAATTCGTCAAGGCGGCGGGCGGCTGTTCGGCGCCGGCGGTGAAGGATCAGGATGAGGCGAAGGCCCATCTCGGCCAGATGAAATATCGCGAGTTCAAAAGCGCCGATCCGGCGCGGCGCGAGGCGCAGATCATGATCCGGCATCCAAACAATTCAGGGATGCAGATGGATCAGATGACGCGGCTTTATATTCCCGCCCATTTTATTGACCGGGTCGAAGTCCGTCAGGGAGAGGCGCTAATCTTTTCGATGGAGGGCGGGATTTCCTTGTCGGAAGACCCGAATTTCCGATTCAGCTATGCGCCCAATGGCGCGAAGACGATGTCGGTCATCGCCCACGATAATAAGGGAAATGAATACAAGGCCGAATGGCCGATCGCCGAAGCGTCCTGAAAATGAATCGCGGGACGGAGGCTTTGACCTGCGTCCCGCGCTTGTTTCTTACGAACCCCAGATCGTCAAAGCCGCGCAAAACGCAAACGGCATAGCCGCCAAGGCGCACATCGCCACACACGCCATTTTTTCATATTCAAAAGCGCGATTACGCGCGCCTTGTTTTTCAGTGATAAACGCCATCGCACACGCTCCCGACACTGCGCGTTTTCGCGCTTGTTGTGGCGCGCCTCTCCTCAAGCGCGCTCTGGCTAACGCGCGTCCGGGCGATTCGTTGCAGGGAAAAAGCCGAAATAAAGAAATTTTTTACTTTTTTCGTTTCCGGCGCGGCGGGCGGCGGCGAATCGCCGCCTGAAGAAAGCTAGCGGGTCAGACTGGCGGGCGTTTTCCGGCCCTGCGGCGTCGGGGCGGGACGCGCATTTTCGCTGAACAATTCGGCGAGTTTCTCGGTCATGACGCCGCCCAGCTCCTCGGCGTCGACGATGGTCACGGCGCGCCGGTAGTAGCGGGTAACGTCGTGGCCGATGCCGATGGCGATCAGCTCGACGGGAGATTTCGTCTCGAGGTCGTGGATGATCTGGCGCAGGTGGCGTTCGAGATAATTGCCGGGATTGACGGACAGCGTCGAGTCGTCGACCGGCGCGCCGTCGGAAATCATCATCAGAATGCGGCGCTGCTCGGTGCGCGCCATCAGCCGCCGGTGGGCCCAGTCGAGCGCCTCGCCGTCGATGTTTTCCTTGAGCAGACCCTCACGCATCATCAGGCCGAGGTTGCGCCGCGCCCGCCGCCACGGCGCGTCCGCCGCCTTGTAGATAATGTGGCGGATGTCGTTGAGGCGGCCCGGATTGGCTTTCTTGCCCTCATTGAGCCAGAGCTCGCGGGACTGACCGCCCTTCCAGGCGCGAGTGGTGAAGCCGAGGATTTCGACCTTCACGCCGCAGCGCTCCAGCGTGCGGGCGAGAATGTCGGCGCAGGTCGCGGCGACGGTGATCGGTCGGCCGCGCATCGAGCCGGAATTGTCGAGCAGCAGCGTCACCACCGTATCGCGGAAATCGGTGTCTTTCTCGCGCTTGAACGACAGCGGCTGCTGCGAGTCGATGATGACGCGCGGCAGACGCGCCGGATCGAGCATGCCTTCTTCGAGATCGAACTCCCAGGAGCGGCTCTGCTGCGCCATCAGCCGGCGTTGCAGCCGGTTGGCGAGACGGCCGACGACTGAGGAAAGATGCAATAACTGCTTGTCGAGATAAGCGCGCAGACGATCGAGTTCTTCGGTGTCGCACAATTCCTCGGCGCGCACCGTCTCGTCGAAACGGGTGGTGTAGGCGTGGTAATCGGCGCCGGAGCGGTCCGCCGCCGCCGATTGCGGCCGGCGCGCTTCAGCGGCTTCTTCGAGATCGCCGTCGCCGGAATCTTCCTCGCTCTCGCCATAGGGCGCCTCGGCGGATTCGCTCTCGCCCTGCTCTTCCGAATCTTCGGACGCCATCGCCGTCTCTAGCTCGGCGGCGCTTTTCGCCTGATCCTCTTCCTGCTCCTGCTGATCGCTCTCGTCGGGATTTTGCGGCTCTTCGCTGTCTTCCTCGGAGGTCTCGGGCTCCTGCGGCGCTTCGCCGGAAGCCATTTCAAGATGCGCCAGCAGATCGCGGACGATCTGGGCGAAGTTGCGCTGGTCCTCGACGGCGCCGGTCAGCCGGTCGAGATCGGCGCCGGCGCGCTCTTCAATCACGTCGCGCCAGAGATCGACGATCCGTTCCGCATGGGGCGGCGGTTTGAGGCCGGTCAGCCGCTCGCGGGCGATCAGCGCCAGCGCGTCTTCGACCGGCGCATCCTCGCGGCTTTCGATTCGGTCCGACTGGCTGCGCTGGTAGCGATCGTCGAGCATGGCGTCGATATTGGCGGCGACGCCGGCCATGCGCCGCGCCCCGATGGATTCGACCCGCGCCTGCTCCAGCGCGTCGAACGCGGCGCGCGCCTCGGTGGTGTCGGGCGCGAAACGGCGGTGTAGCGCGTCGTCGTGACAGGCGAGCCGCAGCGCCAGCGAATCCGACTGGCCGCGCAGGATCGCCGCGTCCCGCGCCGTCAGCTTGCGCGGCGGATCGGTGAGGCGCGCCTTGGCGCCGTCCGGCCCGGCGATCAGCGAGGGACGGTCGGGGCCATAGGAGACGTCGAGATCATGGGTCTTCGCCATCGCCCGCATGGCGCCGGAAATCGCGCGCTTGAACGGCTCCTGCGGCGCTTCTCGGGGCGAGGCGGGACGACGATTGGTCGGTGACGGCGGCATGGCTTCTTATGCGCGAGCCCGGCGAGGGGGGCAAGTTTTTCCGGTTGTTGGCGCAATTAACGTCGCGCGCGCCGCCTCAATCCTGCGACAGCGGCGTCTTGCCCGGTCCATGCGGCGGTTCGCGCAGGGCCTCAATCGGATGCGGCTCCTTGCGGGCGCGGCGCAGCGTAGCTTCGAGAACCTCGGTGAAGGCGTCGATGTCTTCATCACGGGTGCGATGATTGAGGATGGCGGCGCGGATCGCTGGCCGACCGTCGAGAATGGTGAGCGAGGGCGCCGCCTCGCCGCGTTCATGCAGCTCCATGACGATCTCGCGCGCCAGCGCGCCGTCGGGATCGTCCTTCACGCTGAAGCAGACGATGTTGAGCGTCACCGGCGCGCGCATGACGAAAGCGTCGGAGGCGTCGATCCAGCTTTCCAGCTTTTTCGCCAGCCGGCAGGTCTGGGCGATGCAGGCGCCGAGCTTCGTCGCGCCGAAAGTTTCGATCGTCATCCACGTCTTGAGCGCGCGGAAGCCGCGCGATAGATCGGCTCCGAGATCGCAGGGCCAGGTGTCGCCGGCCGCAAGGCCGCGCGGCGCGCGCGTCAGATAGGCGGCGTTGGCGGCGAAGGCGCGCTTGTGGGTCTCGGGATCGCGGACAAGAAAGAAGCCGGCGTCATAGGGGACGTGCAGCCATTTGTGAAAATCGAAGGCGATGCTGTCGGCGCGCTCCAGCCCCTTCACCAGCGGTTTCAACTCGGGCGCCAGCGCCGCCAACGCGCCAAAGGCGCCGTCGACATGAAACCAGAGGTCTTCCGAATGGGCGACATCGGCGAGACGATCGAGCGGATCGATGGCGCCGGTGTCGACCGAGCCGGCGGTGCCGACAATCAGAAACGGCGTGAAGCCGGCGGCGCGATCTGCGGCGATGGCGTGGTGCAGCTCATCGATCTTGATCCCGCGCCGTTCATCGGAGTCGATGATGCGCAGATGTCTGGCGCCGAGGCCGGCCAGCTCCATCGCCTGCCGGACGCAATTATGCGCTTCCCGCGAGGTGTAGGCGATGAGCTGGGTGTCGAGCGCGCGCAGGCCGTTGAGCCGCACGTCGTTTGTTCCATAGGCCTGATCGCGCGCCACCAGCAGGCACAGAAAATTCGCCATTGAGGCGCCGGTGACGAAAATGCCGCTCGCCTCGGGCGGAAAGTCGAAGACCGACGCCATCCAGCGGGCGATCTGTCGTTCGACATCAAGGGCGATGTGATTGCGGCCGCCGCAATTGGAGTTCATGCCGGCGGCGAGCATATCGGCGATCATGCCGGCCGGCGTGCCGGCGCCCTGCGCCCAGCCCATGAACATCGGATGGATGTTGCCGGTGGCGTAGGGTTTGATGAACTGCTCGAAATCGGCGAGCACGGCGGCGAATTCGCGGCCTTCCTCCGGCAGGGTCTCGCGGGTGAAGCGCGCCCGCGCCGCGCCATCGGGCGCGCGCCAGACCGGCCGGCTCCGCAAATCGCGAAGATAGTCGATCATCGCGTCGAGCGCGCGATGGCTCGTTTCGCGGAAAGCGTCCCAGTCTTCGGGGTCGAGATCGACCGGCTGCGTCATTTCGAGAGGCTCGCGCGTCGTCGATCCATCATCAAGGGGAATAGCCGGTAACGGCGCCCCGGCGCAACCGCCCTTATTTTTCAATTGTCAGGGAGACGGTCCCGACGCCCGCGATGACGCCCTCGACCCGGTCGCCGGGCAGCAGCGGGCCAACCCCGGCCGGCGTGCCGGTGAAGATCAGATCGCCCGGGGCCAGCGCCACATAGCGGGACAGGGCGGCGATGACGCCGGCGACGGGGTGGATCATGTCGGCGAGATCGCCCT
>JALRFG010000122.1 GCA_023253795.1 Methylocystis sp. | reverse complement strand
AGGCTCAAGCGCCAGAACGCCATCCTTGAGCGGAACAGGACGCTCTGTCTCAGAAAAAAGGCCGCCGGGCGCAATCACCGGGACCGCCGGACGCTCGGCTTTTTCAAACCGGACCGTATGCGGCTCCGTCGATCCGGCGAAGGGCCAGCGAAATCCCGGATGCAGCCCGCAGGCGTAGGGAAGGGGACGGTCACCCGTGTTGGTCACGATCAGCGCGTTCTCCAGACGACCGTCGCCGAGCTGGAAAACGACCTCAAAGCGAAAGCCGAAAGGATAAAGCGCACGCGTTTCGGAGTCGTCCGTCAGAACAAGCCGGACGAAATCGTCGCGCCGCTCGGCGACCTCGAATTGCTTTCGCCAGGCGAAACCATGCAGCGCGAGCGGATAGCTCTGGCCGTCTACGCGAACTTCGCCATTGCGGGTCCAGCCGACAACGGGAAACAGCACCGGAGCGGTTCGATCCCAGACCGCTTCATCCAGCTCCCGGATCATTTCGACGCCGCGCGCCCGCCATTGATGAAGTTCGGCGCCAAACAGCTTCACCTGCGCAGCGTCGCCGCCGGGGCGGGTGAGAAGAATCGTTTCGCTCATCGTCTCAACTTAATCGGATAGCGGCGGGAGGCGCTGATTTATTCCCTGCGCCGGCCGGGGCGGATTAAACTGCGCTCATGACGATTCCCGCTGCGCCCGGACCGGCCTATCTCGGCGTCGAACGCTCCATTCTCGGCCGCCCGTGGCGCGCCCGGCTGGATAAATCCGGCGAGGCGCTGGCGCAGGCTTTGACGCAGGCGCATGGGGTCGATGACCTCTCCGCACGCATTCTCGCCGGACGCGGCGTCGACGCCCTCTCGGCGACGCAATATCTCAATCCGACCCTGCGCGATCTGATGCCGGATCCCTCCAGTCTTCAGGACATGGACGCAGCCGTGGCGCGGTTGGCGCAGGCCATCGAGCGCGGCGAGAAGATCGCCGTCTTTGGCGACTATGACGTCGATGGCGCTTGTTCGGGCGCCTTGCTGGTCGATTACTGGCGCGCCGCCGGGGCCCCCGAACCATTGCTGCATATTCCTGACCGGATTTTCGAAGGCTATGGCCCGAATATCGAGGCGATCCGCACGCTCGCCGGGCAGGGCGCGACATTGCTGGTCACTGTCGATTGCGGCACGACCAGCCATGCCGCTTTGGCCGAAGCCCGCGCGCTGGGCATGGACGCCATCGTTCTCGATCACCATCAGGCGCCGGTCGATCTGCCGGATGCGATCGTCGTGAACCCAAACCGGCAGGACGATCTCTCCGGTCAGGGCGCTCTATGCGCCGCCGGGGTGGTTTTTCTCACCCTGGCGGCTCTGTCCCGCGCGTTGCGCCAGAGGGACTGGTGGACGTCCTCACGTCCGGCGCCAGATCTACTGGCGTCGCTCGACCTTGTCGCGTTGGCGACGGTCGCCGACGTAGCGCCGCTGACGGGTCTGAACCGCGCCTTTGTGGTGAAAGGGCTCCAGGTCATGCATGGCCGGGCGCGGGTGGGGCTTTCAGCGTTGATCGACTCCGCCCGCCTCGAAGGGCCGATCCGCGCCTCGCATCTTGGTTTTGCACTGGGGCCGCGCATTAACGCCGGCGGCCGGATCGGCGACGCCAGTCTGGGCGCGCGTCTTCTGACCCTTGCGGATGGCGCCGAGGCGGCGCGTCTGGCGCAGGAGCTTGATCGGCTGAACACTGAGCGCCGCGCGATCGAACAGCACACGCTGGAGACCGCCATCGCGCAGGCTGAAGCCGAAATGATGAATACCAATCGGCTCTCTTGTCTGGTCGTCGCCGGCGAAGACTGGCATCCCGGCGTCGTCGGGCTCATCGCCAGCCGACTGAAAGAGCGCTTTAATGTTCCATCTTTTGCCATTGCTTTTAATGGAGAAAAAGGAATGTCTTCAGGTAGAAGTTTAAGTGGCGTCGATATTGGTCGGGTTGTCGCGCAATGCGTTCAGCTTGGCCTTGTCGAAAAAGGCGGCGGTCACGCCATGGCGGCCGGCGTCACGCTCAACCGCGCTCAGCTGGATGGTTTCCGCGCCCATCTCAATGCGACTCTGGCCGAGAAGGTTGAGACCGTTCAAGCGGCGGACGCGCTGGTGATCGATGGCGCGGTTTCGGGCCGTGGCGTCAACACAGACCTGCTGAGGCGGTTGGAAAAGGCCGGCCCCTTTGGACAGGGCAATCCCGAGCCCATCTTCGTTCTCCCCGAACAACGCCTGGTCGACGCGACGCTGGTCGGCGGGTCGCATTTGCGGACCCGGCTTCGTTCCGGCGATGGCGCCAACCTCGACGCTATGGCCTTCCGCGCCGTTGGCGCGCCGCTGGGCGAGGCGCTGACGCGCGGTCGCGGCGACTTATTCCACGTCGCCGTCAGAATAACGCCCAATCATTTCCGCGGCGTTGAGCGCGCACAATGCGCCATCGTCGACGTCGCGCCGGCGCTCTGAGCCCTGTGGCGCCGGCGCCACAGGAACGGAGAAAGCATTCGCCTGGCGCGCCGTAAACGCTAAAAGCCGCAATTTCGTCTGAATCCGACCGCCTCCTGCAAGCCCTGCGCAAGCGTCATTAACAGTGCGTTTGCAATTTCGGTGCAACAAGGCCGCACGCCCAACGGCGAAGGACGAGGTTGATGCGAGTATTCCGAGACCAGAAGATTTCTGATGTCCCGTTTACGGTCGTGCTCACCAGAGCTTTTGTTCTTTTTGGCGTCGCGGCGCTCGCGGGTTGCGCCTCGACGAATGACGGTTCGCCCTACGCCGGACTGTCGACGACCGGTAAATTCGACTCGAAATATGGCGTGAAGACCAGTCCGCGCGTCATCGCCGACGGTGAAGCCGCACCGAAGGGCGGCGGCAATTACATGGTCGGCAAGCCCTACAAGATCGCCGGCAAAACCTATTATCCCAGCGAGCAAGCCTATAGCGCCGTCGGCATGGCCTCCTGGTATGGCTCCGATTTCCATGGTCGCCGCACCGCTAATGGCGAAGTTTTCGACCGCACCTCGATCTCCGCCGCGCATCCGACCATGCCGCTGCCCAGCTACGCACGCGTCACCAATCTCAAAAACGACCGCTCGATCATCGTGCGCGTCAACGATCGCGGCCCCTATCACGGCGGTCGCGTGATGGACGTCTCTCAGCGGACCGCCGAAGCGCTCGATTTTAAAAGCGCCGGCACTGCAAAAGTGAAGGTCGAATGGGTCGCCCGCGCCAATATGGGCGGCGACGACGACGCCATGCTTCTCGCCACATTGCGTGAAAGCGAGCCCGCGCGTCTTGAAGGCGATGAACCCGTGCTGACCGCGCTGCGTGAAGTGGCGCCCAGCCGCGTTGCGGCGGCGGCGCTGGAGACGGAGCGCGAGGCGCTGGCCTATGCTTCGGGAAGCGCCGCGACAGACGCCGGCGCCGATCCACAGGCGGCTGTCGTCGATCAGGCGGATGGCGCCGCGCGCTGATCCTGCACGTATTGATTGCATTTCTCTTTGGGGGGCGTCATGGTTGACGCCTCACAACAGATTGATCGCACGGACCAGCGGAGCTCGTCCTCCTTTGAAAAAATCATTCTTCTCGCCTTTCCGCTTCGCGCTGGCGGGCCTGTTTGCGATGATGGCCCCAACCGCCTTTGCAGAAGAATTTCAAACCAGCGTTCCCAACGCGATTCTGATCGACGCCGGCACAAACACGGTTCTTTATGAAAAAGCCGCCGACGCGCCTGTGGCGCCGGCCGCCACCGTCAAGATACTCACCGCCGAACTGATCTTTAAAGAACTGGCCGAAGGTCGCTTGCATTTGACCGACCAGATGCCCGTTTCCGAATACGCCTGGCGTTATGGCGGCGCGCCCTCGGGCGGCGCAGCGATGTTCCTGCCGGTCAAAAGCACAGCTTCGGTTGATGAGTTGCTGCTCGGTCTTCTTGTCGATTCTGGCAACGACGCCGCGCTGGTGCTTGCGGAAGGCAGCGCCGGCTCCGAAGAAGCGTTCGTGTTGCGCATGAACAAGCGCGCCGGCGAACTGGGGCTTTCGCGCTCACGTTTTGGCAGTCCGTGGGGCAAGGAGAGCGACGACCAGAAAGTCACGGCGCGCGACATGACGCGTCTCGCCGGACATGTGATCGCCGCCTATCCGCAGTACTATCATTACTTCGGCGAGAAAGAATTCACCTTCAATAAAATCCGCCAGCAAAACCGCAATCCGCTCCTCACCTTGAGCTTGGGCGCCGATGGTCTTGCGGCCGGCGCGGTCGACACATCGACGTACAATCTGGTCGGATCGGCTGTGCAGGAAGGACGGCGGCTGATCGTCGCTGTCTTTGGCGCCAAAACCGCCAAAGAACGCACTGAAGAGTCACAGAAGCTTCTGCAATGGGGCTTCCGCAATTTCGAAGAGAAAGAACTGTTCAAGGCCGGCGAGCCGATCGGACCCGCCGCCGTCTATGGCGGAACACAGGGTTCGGTCTCTCTGACATCCAAAACCGATGTCAAAATGCTGCTGCCGCGCACGGGCGCCTCGAAGCTGACCGGCAAGATCATCTACGAGGGTCCGGCTCTGGCGCCTGTTGTCGCCGGGGCTCCGCTTGGTCGTCTGGAGATCCGACGCGGCGACGCGCTGGTGCTGACGCAACCGCTGCAAACCGCCGAAGCTGTCGAGCAAGGCTCTTTGCCGGGCCGCGTCTTCGATGCGCTCTATGAACTCGCCGCCGGCGCGATCCATCAGAAACTGGCCGGAAAAAAATGACCGCCGCGCCGGGCAGGGGTCGGTTCATCACCTTTGAGGGTGGCGAAGGCGCTGGCAAATCGACCCAGATCCGTCTGCTCGCCGATTATCTGAACGCCTGCGGGCTCAAGGTGACCGCGACGCGCGAGCCCGGCGGCACGCCGCGCGCGGAACGCCTGCGCGAGATTTTACTCTCTGGGAAAATCGCCCCCCTGGGGCCGCTCGCCGAGGCGACGCTCTTCGCCGCCGCACGCATCGATCATGTCGACCAACTGATTGCGCCGACGCTGGCGCAAGGCGGCTGGGTGCTCAGCGACCGTTTTGCGGATTCTACCCGCGCCTATCAGGGCGCGCGTGGCGGCGTGGCGCAACGCGACATCGACTTGCTCGAACGCGCCGCGACCGGCGCGACGACGCCGGATCTGACCCTCATTCTCGATTTGCCGCCGGAGACCGGATTGGCGCGCGCCGCTGCAAGGCGCGGAGTTCATGAAGACGTCGATCGCTTCGAGGCGGAGGAGATCGATTTTCATCACGCCTTGCGACAGGCCTTTCTTGATATCGCCGCGCGCGATCCTGCCCGATGCTGTGTGATCGACGCGACGCTTCCGCCGCAGACCGTCGCGCAGACCATTCGTAGCGTGATTGATGCGCGATTGCTCAACGCCGCCGGTCAGGTCGCAGCGCAATGAGCAAGGATGTCGCCAGCGCGCCGGAAAGCGATCGCTATGAAGATGCGCCGCATCCCCGCGAGACGCTGACGCTTCAGGGTCATGCCGCCGCCGAACGTGAATTGCTCGACGCCTATCGCCGCAATCGCATGGCGCAGGCGTGGATTCTCGGCGGACCGGAAGGCGTCGGCAAAGCGACTTTGGCGTGGCGTCTGGCGCGTTTCCTGCTGGCGCATCCCGATCCGATGGCCGACGCCGTGCAAGGCGCCGCCGATCTTTCGGTTGCCGAGGATCATCCGGCGACGCGGCGCATCGCGTCTCTCGCTCTGGCCGACATTTTTCTGCTGCGTCGCGAGTGGAACGACAAAACCAAACCTAGGAAACATTTCACCGAAATCCGCGTCGATGACGTACGCAAGGTGATTGGCGCCTTTCATCAGGCGTCCGGAACCGGCGGCTGGCGCGTCTGCATTGTCGATTGCGCTGACGATCTCAATCGTTCCGCCGCCAACGCCTTGCTCAAACTGATTGAAGAGCCGCCCGAGCGTTCGCTGTTTTTACTGATCGCGCATCAGCCGGGCCGCATTCTGCCGACGATCCGCTCGCGCTGCCGCAAATTGATGGTTGGCGGCCTGTCGGAAACGGAGATTGTCGCCGCCATTGATGCGCTGGGCGACCCGTGGTCAGGCCGTGCGGCGGCGGATGTCGCAGCGGCGGCGGCGCGCGCCGAAGGGTCGGTGCGGGAGGCGTTGCGTTTGCTCGACGGCGACGCGCTCGCCTTCGACGCCAATATTGCGCTGTTTTTTGATCGTTTACCGCAGATTGACTGGCTCGGCGTGCATAT
>JALRFG010000121.1 GCA_023253795.1 Methylocystis sp. | reverse complement strand
CCCCGGCCTGTGCAGGAGCAGATCCGTCAGGCGCGTGGCGAAGCCGTCCCGGTCGAAGCGCGTCGCAAGTCGATCTTCGAGCGACTGGCTTCCTTCGGCGCCAGCCGTCAGGAAGACGCCATGCAGGCCGCCCCGGCTCCGGCGCGTCCGTTGCCGCCGCAATCGGCTCATGCGGAATACGCTCGTCGTCCGGCTGCGCCGGCCGGGCTTGATCCGCACGGTCGTCGCGCGCCGCAGCAGCGCGTGGCCGAGGATGACCATCTCGAAATCCCGGCGTTCCTGCGTCGTCAGTCCAACAGCTGATTGACGCTCGCACTCAAAATCATCCGGCAAAGGCCCGCATCTGCGGGCCTTTGTTTTTGTGGATTTCATGCGCTTTATGACAAACTGTCGCAAAGCGTTACTGGAGCCCGGATGGCCATTGGGTCTATGATTCGCTTCGTAATTGGCCGCTCCGGGAGGACATCGTCATTTCCTCGCGACTTTCTGCTCCACGACAAACGACGCTGGCGGCGCCCGTCACGCTTGCGGGCGTTGGCGCGCATTCAGGGCGTCCGGCGCGGGTCACGCTTGTCCCGACGGATGCGAACACCGGCGTTGTGTTCAGCGTTGGCGGCGACGATATCCCCGCGCGCTGGTCTTTGATCGATTCAGCGCATTTGCGCATGCGCCTTGTTCATGGATCGTCGACGCTGTCGACGATTGAACATCTCATGGCGGCGCTCGCCGGACTTGGAGTCGACAACGCGCTGGCGCTTGTCGAGGGCGATGAGGCGCCGGCGATGGACGGCTCGGCGCGCGCCTTTGTCGACGTCATCGACGAAGTCGGGCTTGTCGAACTTTCTGCGCCGCGACGCTTTTTGCGCGTCACCGCGCCGGTGCGCGTCGAGGATGGCGCCGGCTGGGCCGAGCTGACGCCGGCGACGCAGGGCCTTCATCTGCAGGGCCTTCATCTGCAGGGCCTTCATCTGGACGTGGAGATCGCTTTTCCGGCTCCGATAGGCGCGCAGCGTCTGACGCGCCAGCTTTCGCCCGCCATGTTCCGTCAGGAATTGGCCGCCGCCCGGACATTCGGCTTCCTGCGCGACGCCGAAAGATTATGGGCGGAGGGGCTGGCGCTCGGCGCCTCGCTGGAAAATACGCTGGTGATCGATCAGGGCGCCGTGCTCAATGCGCATGGCCTGCGCTATGCCGATGAGTTCGTGCGTCACAAGATGCTGGATGTCGTCGGCGACCTCGCGCTCGCCGGCGCGCCGCTGATCGGCGCCTTCCGCTCCTATCGCGGCGGTCATGCGCTCAATCTGAAGTTGCTGACGCAAGCCTTCGCTGCCAGCGCTCTGGCGCTGGAGACCCCGGCCGGCCGTAGCGGCGACAGGGCCGCCCGGACCGCGCTTTCGCCATAATCTCGCCAGAACGGCCGCATTAAAGTGCGGCCAGAATATTGCCGCGTGCGCCCTGCGGGCGGGCGCGGCGGCTGTTGATAGATCCCTTTGGCATGATGCGAGGCGGCGGACGCCGCGCCGCAAGGAATGTGTTCATGACGCTTTTTTCGGGTTCCATCGGTTTTGGACAATGGCTGACGCTGCGCCGGACACATGCGGTGCTGCTCGTCTTGTCGATGGCCCTGCCGGTCGCATTGTCGGCGTCGCCGGCGCGCGCCGATCTGATGGACTCCGTCATGACCGGCTTCGGCATGTTTGGAGGCGAGAAATATAAAACCGAGATCGTGCCCGATATTCCGGCGGAGGATCTCTATAATCAGGGCCTCGCCAAGCTGAAGGCCAAGGATTTCGAAAACGCTGCGAAGAAATTCGCTGAAGTGGAGAAAGCCTTTCCGAATACGGAATGGGGTCGCAAGGGTCTGCTGATGGAGACCTTCGCACAGTATCAGAAGCCGTCCTATGACGACGCCGTGCAATCCGCCCAGCGTTATATCGGCCTCTATCCGAACTCTCCCGATACGCCTTACGCCTATTATCTCGCCGGCATGTCTTTCTTCAATCAGGTGCCGGATACGATGCGCGATCAGTCGCCGGCGGAAAAAGCGGTCGAGATTTTCACGGCGCTGATCCAGAAGTTCCCGAAGTCGGAATATGTCAGCGACGCGCGCTACAAGATTCAGGTGGCCCGCGATCAGTTGGCCGCCAAGGAAATGCAGGTCGGCCGCTTTTATCTGACCCGCAAGAATTATCCGGCGGCGATCAATCGTTTTCACGATGTGCTCGGCAAATATCAGAACACGCGTCATACCGAGGAAGCCCTCTACCGTCTGACCGAAGCCTATCTGGCGATGGGCATCAACAATGAAGCGCAGACCGCCGCCGCGATCCTTGGGCACAATTTCCCGGATTCGCAGTGGTACAAGGACGCGCATGCGTTGTTGCAGGCCGATGGGCTGGAGCCGCATGAACACACCGATTCCTGGCTCTCCAAAATCGGCAAGACCCTGCACGCGATTTAGGGCGCTTCTCCTGACGTGGCGGGCCGCCCGCCTCTCCGGCTATGATCGTTTCAAACGAATCGCGTGACCTCAGCGCCGAATGGCGACGCTGACGCGATCCTGTGCAGAGCGATGCTGGTCCGACTTTCCATTCGTGACATCGTGCTTATCGACGCGCTCGATCTTGATTTCGAGGCGGGTCTGACCACGCTCACCGGCGAGACCGGCGCCGGCAAGTCGATCCTGCTCGACGCCTTCATGCTGGCGCTCGGCGGTCGTGGCGACGCAGCGCTGGTGCGCGCCGGCTGCGAACAGGGGCAGGTCACAGCGGCGTTCGATCTGCCGATTGATCATCCGGCGCATCTCGCCGCGCGTGAATGCGGACTCACCACGGCAGATGAACTGGTGTTGCGACGCGTGCAGGCGGCGGATGGGCGCACCCGCGCCTTCGTCAATGATCAGCCGGCGACGGCGCAGGCGTTGCGCGCGATTGGCGCCACGCTGGTTGAAATTCACTGTCAGCACGATGATCGCGCGCTGGTTGATCCGACGGCGCATCGTGATCTTGTCGATGCGCATGGCGGTCTGGGCGCGCAACTCAATGACGTGCGCGAACGTTATGGCGCCTGGCGCGCGGCGGTCCGCGCGCTGGCGGAGGAAGATGCGCGCGTGGCGAAAGCCCGCGCCGACGCCGATTATCTGCGTCATGCGCATGATGAGATGACCAAACTGGCGCCGCAGGCCGATGAAGAAGCGTCGCTGGCGGAGCGACGTCAGTTCATGCAGCGCGCCGAAAAAGTCGCAACCGATCTGCGCGACGCGCTGGAGGCTTTCGCCACCGAAGCGGCGCCGGGTCCGCAGATTGCTCAGACGGCGCGACGTCTTGAGCGGCGTCTCGCCCAGGCGCCGCAGCTTCTGGAGCCGCCGGCCCGCGCGCTGGCGCAAGCGATCGATGCGCTCGGGCTCGCCGAACAGGCGCTGGAACAGGCGTTGGCGGAAACCGCGTTTGATCCGGCCGAGCTGGAGCGTGTCGAGGAGCGTCTGTTCGCCTTGCGCGGCGCAGCCCGCAAATATCAGGTGAGCGTCGACGCATTGCCGAAACTGGCGGAAAAATTCGCGGCGGACATTGCGGCGCTCGACGCTTCCGAAGCGCGGCTGACGCAGCTTGAGAAAACGCGCGTGGCGACCAAAGCCGCCTTTGACGCCGCCGCCAACGTTTTGTCGACGGCGCGACGCAAGGCGGCGCAAAAACTCGATGCGCTGGTCGATGCGGAACTCAAGCCCTTGCGGCTGGAGGGCGCGCATTTCATGACGCAGGTGACGAGCGATCCTGACGCGCCCGGCGCCGAAGGAATCGATCGTGTCGAATTCTGGGTGCAGACCAATCCCGGTTCGCGGCCGGGGCCGCTGACCAAGGTCGCCTCCGGCGGCGAACTGGCGCGCTTCATGCTGGCGTTGAAAGTCGTGCTGGCGGATCGCGGCTCGGCGCCGACGCTTGTCTTTGATGAAATCGACACGGGCGTTGGCGGCGCGGTCGCCGATGCGATTGGTCAGCGTCTGGCGCGGTTGGCCGGCGGCGCCCAGGTGCTCGCCGTCACCCATGCGCCGCAGGTCGCCGCGCGCGCCGGCCGACATTTGCGGATCAGCAAGAACGCTCCCGCCAAAGCGGGCAAAGACAAGCGGGTCGCGACCCGCGTCGCCATTCTTGCAGAAGCCGAGCGACGCGAGGAGATCGCGCGCATGTTGTCGGGCGCCGCGATTACGGATGAAGCGCGCGCGGCGGCGGCGCGTCTTCTGGAGGGCGCAGGTTAGCGCCTTCAATTTATGCGTCGCGCCCCCTAGATTAGATTGATCTCAACGCATCCGGAGACCGGCGATGTCGAATACGATCACCGTCACCATTCCTCATCGGCTTGGTCTTGAAGGCGCACGCGCGCGGGCGCGCACGCGTCTTGAAAAGATGCAGCACGATTACGTCGACAAGATCGCCCATTCCGAAATCAACTGGTCGGGGGATGTTGCGCATATTCGCGTTGACGCGCTCGGCCATACAGCGACGGCGCAGGTCTCCATCTTCGCCGATCATGCGCGCGTCGATGTGCAATTGCCATGGCTGCTCGCCGCTCTGTCGGGGAAGCTCCAGCAACTCATCCACCATAACGCCAGCGAAGCGCTGAAAATCGAACACACGTCGAAAAAGGGATAGATCGGCAAAAGTCGCGCTCTCCGCTTTTTGCGGATGCGCGCGCTCTGCGCCTCGGTTAAAGAGAGGGGCGCGCTGTCGCCCCGATTTTCTACAGGAGCCGTTCTTGACCGCCATCGATTTTTCCAAGGTCCTCGTCGCACAGGGCGGCGGACCGACCGCCGTGATCAATCAGTCGCTCGTCGGCGCCGTGCTGGAGTCTCGGAAATTCAGGCAGGTTGAGCGCGTTTATGGCGCGCTGCACGGGGTGCGCGGCATCGTCAATGAGGACTTCGTCGACCTGACCCAGGAGACGACCCACAATCTCGAACTGGTCGCCGGCACGCCGTCCTCGGCGCTGGGCTCCACCCGCGACAAGCCGGATCTGAAATATTGTCAGGAAATTTTCCGCGTCCTGCGCGCCCATGGAATCGGCTGTTTCTTCTATGTCGGCGGCAATGACTCCTCCGACACCGTGCGGATCGTCTCCGAAGAGGCCAAGAAGGCCGGCTACCCGCTGCGCGCGATCCATATCCCCAAGACCATCGACAATGATCTGATGGTCAACGACCATACGCCCGGCTTCCCCTCGGCGGCGCGCTGGGTGGCGCAGGCCTTCGCCGGCGCCAATCTCGATAATTGGGCGCTGCCCGGCGTCTATCTTGGCATCGTCATGGGCCGCCACGCCGGCTTCCTCACCGCCGCCGCCGCGCTCGGCAAGAAATTCCCCGACGACGGCCCGCACCTCATCTATCTGCCGGAGCGGGCTTTCAGCATCGAGAAGTTCCTCGCCGACGTGAAGGCGACGATGGAGAAATACGGCCGTTGCGTCGTCGCGGTTTCGGAAGGGATCAGCGACGAGAACCACGTGCCGATCGCCGAAAAGCTGGCCAAGAACGTCGAGCGCGACGCCCATGGCAATGTGCATCTGGGCGGCGGCGCGCTGGCCGACGAACTGACCGATCTCGTCAAGGAGAAGCTCGGCTTCAAGCGCGTGCGCGCCGACACCTTTGGTTATGTCCAGCGCAGCTTTGTTGGCTGCGTCTCTGACGTGGACCAGCGAGAAGCCCGCGAAGTCGGCGAAAAGGCGGTCCAGTATGGGCTCTGGGGCGATCAGGACGGATCGGTGACGATCCACCGCACGGGCTTTTATTCCGTTGACTATCAGCTCACGCCGCTGGAGCAGATCGCCGCCAAGACCAAAACCATGCCGGCGGAGTTTATCAGCTCCTGCGGCACCGACGTGACCGACGCCTTCCGCATGTATCTGAGGCCGCTGCTGGGCAGCAGGATGCAGGACGCCTTCCGCCTGCGCCTGAACCGGGTGCCGAAGATCCTGGGCTGATTGCGGCGGATTTGTCGTAAGTATTTGTAATAAAAGGCTATTTGTGTGGCGGGGCGGGCCGGGCGTCCGCCCGTCGCCGGCGCGGTCATGCTGGAGGCGTTCCAGCTCACAATGGTTGCCAATCCGGCCGGCCGTCACATAAGATGGCTGTTCAGCTCCGGCGTCATTATCGCGTGCATAATGGCCCCGTGACGGGCGTTGAATTCAGCGCGTCCCCCCGCCGTGTCTCCACCTTTTGTTAGGCGGATGGCGGTATCTAAGGACATTGGGCCGATTCGCACGGGCGGCGGCCCTTCAGGAGTGATG
>JALRFG010000120.1 GCA_023253795.1 Methylocystis sp. | reverse complement strand
GTCAACGTCACGGCGAAGGACAAGGCCACCAACAAGGAGCAGCAGATCCGCATTCAGGCCTCGGGCGGTCTGTCGGACTCCGACATCGACAAGATGGTCAAGGACGCCGAAGCGCATGCCGCAGAGGACAAGCTGCGTCGTGAACTCGTCGACGCCAAGAATCACGCCGAAGCGGCGATTCATGGCGCGGAGAAATCCCTTGTCGATTATGGCGACAAGGTTTCCGCCGCTGACAAGAGCGCGATCGAGGCTGCCGTCGCGGCGCTGAAGACCGCGCTTGAGGGCGAGGACGCTGAAGCCATCAAGGCCAAGACCAATGAGTTGGCGCAGGCGTCGATGAAGCTGGGCGAGGCGATGTACAAGGCGCAGCAGGCTGACGCCTCGGACGCCGGCGCGAGCGAAGCTCCGAAGGACGACGTCATCGACGCGGAATTCAAGGATGTCGGCGACGACAAATAAGTCGGCGGGGATGGTCTTGACCGCTCCAATGCGATAGCAAAACAGAAACCCGGCGCGTCATCGCCGGGTTTCGTCGCGTCTGACGGGCATTCTTTTCTGCGCCGCCAAACGCTTATCGACGCTCTCAAACACCGATTTCGACATTCGCATGGCCAAACGCGACTATTACGAAGTTCTTGGAGTCACTCGCACCTGCACGGAAGTCGAGATGAAAGTCGCTTTCCGTAAAGCGGCGATGCAATGTCATCCCGACCGCCATCCGGGCGATACGGCGGCCGAGGCGCGCTTCAAGGAACTGAACGAAGCCTATCAATGCCTCTGCGACCCGCAAAAACGCTCCGCCTATGATCGCTTCGGCCATGCAGCCTTTGAAGGCGGCGGCGGCATGGGGGGCATGGGCGGCTTTGGCGGCGGCGACGGTTTCGGCGCGTCCATGGCGGATATTTTCGAGGATCTGTTCGGCGATGTGATGGGCCGGCGCACCCGCACCGGCGGGCGCGAGCGCGGCTCCGATCTGCGCTACAACATGGAAATTACCCTTGAGGAGGCCTACACGGGCAAGGCGGCGACGCTGAAGATCCCGACCTCCATCGCCTGCGAACCCTGCGGCGGCTCCGGCGCGAAAGCCGGATCGAAGCCCAAAGTGTGCCGGGGCTGCGGCGGGCAGGGCCGGGTGCGCGCCCAGCAGGGCTTCTTCGCCATCGAACGCACCTGCCCGACCTGTCAGGGACGCGGCGAAACCATCGACAACCCCTGCCCCGAATGTAACGGCGCCGGCCGCAAGACCGTCGAGCGCACGCTCTCGGTCAATGTGCCGGCGGGCGTCGAGGACGGCACCCGCATCCGTCTCTCCGGCGAAGGCGAGGCCGGATTGCGCGGCGGACCGGCCGGCGATCTTTATATTTTCCTGTCGGTGAAGCCGCATCCGCTGTTCCAGCGCGATGGCGCCGATCTTTACTGCCGGGTGCCGATCTCCATGGTCCGCGCCGCGCTGGGCGGCGAGATCACGGTTCGCGCCCTCGATGGCTCGGAAGTGAAGCTCAAAGTGCCGGAGGGAACCCAATCCGGCAAGCAACTCAAGGCCAAAGGCAAGGGCATGCCCGTGCTGCGCGGCCGCGATCACGGCGATCTGCATGCGCAGATCAGCGTTGAGACGCCGCAGAAGCTCAACAAAAAACAGAAAGAGCTGCTGGCTGAATTCGAGCGGGAGTCGTCTCACGACACCCATCCCGAAGAGCATGGCTTCTTCGCGCGGATGAAAGATTTATTTGGCGGCTAGCGCCACTCCCGGTTTCGGCGTAAAGGCCGCGGTGAGGAAATTTCATAAAAAGGGTTGTCTTCCGTGTCGCAGAAAAAGAAATCCGCGCTCGCCGACGGCGCCCATTTTATTCGTCAGTGGGTTGAAAACCCGCGCCTGATCGGCGCGGTTTCGCCGTCTGGTCCCGCGCTCGCCAAACGCATGGCGAGCTTTGTCGAGCTAGATCGGCCGGGCGTCATCGTCGAACTCGGCCCCGGGACGGGTCCGGTGACTCAGGCGCTGGTGGCGCGCGGCGTGCCGCGCGAGCGTTTGGTGCTTGTCGAATATGAGCCGCGCTTTTGCGTGATGCTTGGCGAACGCTATCCGGGCGTCAAAGTCGTTCAGGGCGACGCCTACGGGCTGAAAAAGACGCTCACCGGCAACATCGAGGGGCCGGTCGCCGCTGTCGTCTCCAGCCTGCCGTTGCTGGTGCGGCCGGAACGCGACCGCGTCGAACTGCTGCATCAGGCTTTCGAACTGATGGGCGACGACGGCCTGTTTATCCAGTTCACCTACGGCCTGACCAAATCGCCGATGCCGCTGCATGCGCGCGGCGTCAGCGGCTCCTATGTCGGCAAGGGATCGGCGCCGATCTTGCTGAACATTCCGCCGGCGCGCGTCTGGCGCTATCGCAAGGCGGGCCACGGCGGCAAGCCTTCGGCATGAGCCACGATTCCGTCCGCGATCGGCTGATCGTCGCGCTCGACGTCGACAGCGTGGCGGCGGCGCGTGTGCTTGTCGATCAATTGGGCGATGCCGTCTCCTTCTACAAAATCGGCATGGAGCTCGCCTATGGCGGCGGCTTCGATCTCGCGCGCGATCTGAAAAGCGCCGGCAAGCGCGTGTTCATTGATCTCAAGCTGCATGACATTGGCGCGACGGTGGAGCGGGCGACGCGGCAAATCGCAAAGATGGGGATGGACTTCCTCACCATTCACGCTTTCCCGCAAACCATGACGGCGGCGCGCGCCGGTGCAGGCGACAGTCTCAAGCTGCTGGCTGTGACGGTGATGACGTCTTATGACGACGCCGATCTGAAAGAAGCCGGCTACGCCTGCAGCGTCGCCGAACTCGTTGCGCGTCGCGCCAGACAAGCGCAAACCGCCGGCATTGATGGGCTGATCCTGTCGCCGCATGAGCTTAGCGCCATTCGCACGCTGGTCGGTCCGGACATGCTGCTGGTGACGCCGGGCGTTCGACCTGCAGGCGCCGACGTCGGCGATCAGAAACGGATCATGACGCCATCGCAGGCCATCGCCGCCTCGGCCGATCATATCGTTGTTGGCCGGCCCATCACCCGCGCCGCCGATCCGCGCGCGGCGGCTGAAGCGATCGTCGCCGAAATCGCCAGCGTCGCCCATTAGCCGAAATATCGACGCGCAACTTGATCGCCTTTTTAGAGTCAAGTTTCAGATGGCAGACTGAATCAGAGTAAGACACTGATTCGGTGACGCCTCATGTTTCCGACCCTGATCGCCCTTTTCGGCCTCTCCGCCTGGATTTATCTGATCGCCTTTCGCGGCGGGTTCTGGCGGCTGACCGAACACGACAGGCGTTTCGCGCCTGAAGGCGCTGCGCCGGCCTCCAACGCGCATGTGATCGCCATTGTGCCGGCGCGCGACGAAGCCGACGTGATCGCGACGAGTCTTTCCACGCTGCTGCGTCAGGACTTTCCCGGCCACTTCGAAATTGTCCTCGTCGACGACCAGAGCAGCGACGACACCGCCGTCATCGCCCGCGCCTGCGCCGAAGAACTCAACGCGCCGGATCGCCTGACCATTCTTCGAACCGCCGGCCCCGGCGCCGGCTGGACCGGCAAGCTCGCCGCCATGCATCAGGGTTTTGTGCATGTGCAGTCCCTGCCTGCGCAGCCCGATTTTGTGCTGTTCTGCGACGCCGACATCGCCTTTGCGCCGCCGGTGCTCTCTCGACTGGTCGCCGGCGCGATCGCGCGCGGCACGGTGCTGTCGTCGCTGATGGTGAAACTGCGCTGCGAGAGCCCCGCCGAACGCTGGTTCATTCCGGCCTTCATCTTCTTTTTCCAGAAACTCTATCCCTTCCGCCATATCAACGATCCCGCGAGCCCGGTCGCCGGCGCGGCAGGCGGCGTGATGCTGGTGCGTCCCGACTCATTGGCGAAGGCCGGCGGTCTTCCGGCGATCCGTGGCGCCCTGATCGACGATTGCGCGCTGGGCGGTCTGATGAAGTCGCAGGGGCCGATCTGGCTCGGGCTGACCGACGACGTTCACAGCCTGCGGCCCTATCCGCGCTTCGCCGACATCGAACATATGGTCGTGCGCTCGGCTTACGCTCAGCTCGGCTATTCGCCGGCGCGCGCCATCGCCGCGCTGGCGGGAATGACGGTGATTTATCTCGCGCCGCCGGTCATCGCGCTTTTCGGCGCATCTCCAGCCGCCGAAATCGCCACGGTCGCCTGGCTGATCAAGATGCAGGCCTATCTCCCGGCGCTGCGTTTTTATGGCCTCTCGCCCGCCCGTGCGCTGGCCTTGCCCGCCGTCGCCGGCTGCTACAGCTGGTTCACGGCGCTGTCGGTCTGGCGGCATCTCCGGGGGCGCGGCGGCGACTGGAAAGGCCGCTATCAGGCGGCTTCCTGCGAAGAAATCGCCTGACCCCCGCCCCTTTTTAGCCGCCGGACGTCAGCTGATTGGGGAAATCCCCGGCCTCCCGACGACGAAGCGGCGGGGTTTGTCTTGCTCTCTTGTCCGGAGCAAGGCATTTACGGGAGCATGATCGAGATCGCCGACACAGGTTCCGGCAAATCCCACCGCGACGAGAATTTTCCCGTCGCGTCCATTCTTGCGCCCCGCCATCGCGCGCCGGTCATGTGCTTTTACAATTTCGTTCGCGCCGCCGATGACATTTCCGATCATCCGACCCTGAGCGGCGACCAAAAGCTCGCGCTGCTCGACAGGCTCGACGACGCGCTGATGGGCGTTGGTCCCGATGAGGATGTCGCGACGCGTTTGCGCAGCATCTGCGAAGAGCGCGGACTGGATCGTCAGCATGCGCGCGATCTGCTTGTCGCGTTTCGACGCGACGTAACCAAGCTGCGTTACGAGAACTGGGACGAGCTGATCGACTACTGCTGTTATTCGGCGATGCCGGTCGGTCGCTTCGTGCTCGATGTGCATGGTGAAAACGCCGCGCGCACCTGGCCCGCCAATGATGCGCTCTGCGCTGCGCTGCAGGTGATCAATCATCTTCAGGATTGCGGCAAGGATTATCAGACGCTCAATCGCGTTTATCTGACGCATGACGCGCTCGCCGCGCATGGCGCGACGATCGAGATGCTCACGGCGCCGCGAGCGCCGGATCCGCTGCGCGCCACCATCCGCGATCTGAATGAAAAGACTGCGCATCTTCTCGATACCTCTCGCCCCTTCGCCGATCTGATCGACGATACGCGCCTCGCCATGAATGTCGGCGCGATACAGGCGCTCGCCGAAGAACTTGTCGCGCGGCTGCGCGTCGCCGACCCGTTGAGCGAAAAGGTTCACGCCGGCAAGCTCGGCTTCGCGCTCACGGGCGCGCGCGGCGCCTTCGCCGCACTGGCGCGACGCATCATGCGCCCCCGCCGCCTCGCCATGGACACCACCCAATGAGCCTCGACGCCGCACAGGACGCCCCGCCCCCGCCCACACGCGGCGTTGCGTCTAAAAGTTCGTTCTATCTCGCGATGCGGATTCTTGAGCCCGCGCGCCGCGACGCCATGTTCGCGATCTACGCCTTTTGCCGCGCGGTCGACGATATCGCCGACGATGAAGGCGAACGTGACGAACGCCGCGCGGCGCTCGATCAATGGCGTTTCGATCTCGATGAATTATATGCCGGTCGCATTCGGCCAGGCGTCGCTTTTCTTGCGGAGCCGGTGCGCCGCTTTAAACTGGATCGCGCCGATTTCGAAGCGGTGATCGACGGCATGCAAATGGACGTCGACGAGGATATTTGCGCGCCCGATTGGGAAAAGCTCGATCTCTATTGTGATCGCGTCGCCAGCGCTGTTGGTCGCTTGTCGGTTCGCGCTTTCGGTCTCGTGCCGGAAGACGCCACCGAATTGCCGACCGGCGCCAAACTTCTCGCCTATCATCTTGGCCGGGCGTTGCAGCTCACCAATATTCTGCGCGACCTCGACGAGGACGCCGCACGTGGACGCCTTTACCTGCCGCGTGAAGCGCTTGAAGAAGCCGGCGTCGATACGCGCGCGCCACATGCCGTGCTAGCGCATCCGGCGCTGCCGAAAGCCTGTGATCCCGTCTTGCAGCGCGCCCGCGAACATTATGTGCAAGCGGATCTGGTGATGGCGGGCCTGCCGAAATCGGCGCTGAAGGCGCCGTATATGATGTCGATCGGCTATCGGTCGATCCTCGACAATATCGCCGCGCGCGGTTTTGCGCCGCCCCGCACGCCAGTGCATGTGTCGCGTCTCAAGCTTGTCGTCGCGTTGTTGCGTCACCTGTTCTCGTGAGCGGCGTTGTTCATATCGTCGGCGCCGGTCTCGCCGGATTATCCTGCGCCGTTCG
>JALRFG010000011.1 GCA_023253795.1 Methylocystis sp. | reverse complement strand
CCGCGCGCCGGATGGCCGATGTCGGCGACGGGATGGATCGCGCCGAGCGGCGCGGAAAGATCGAAACCCTTCGACATGTCCCACGGACGGCCAACGGCGCGCGCCGCGGCCTGCAAATCGCGCCGGGTCAGATCGATGCCGGCCGCGTAGCCATAGACATGGTCGAGCGCTGTGTCGGCCGGAATATTGACGCCGCCGCTCTGCAACGCCGCCACCAGTTCGATCTCGTGATGCAGATCGGCGGTTTGCGATGGATAGGGGATTGTCGCGCCATCAGGAACCAGCGCATCCGCCGGCTTGGTGAAGAAGAAGGGCTCGTCGCGCGTCGCTTCCTTGCCCATCTCGCGGGCGTGATCGGCGTAATTCAGCGCGACGCAGAAAATGCGTCGGATCGGAAAACGCGCGCTGGTTCCGGCGACCGCAGCGCTGACGCGCGGCGGCGGCGGGATCATAAAATCCTCAGCCATTTGTTTCTTTCGGATCGAAGACGGCGGGATCGAAACTGCGATGCGTCGCGCAGAATTCGCAGGTGACGCCAATGCGGCCATCGTCGCCGATCATGTCGGCGCGTTCCTGCGGCGTGAAGCTGCGCAACAATCCCTCGATGCGCGCGTTTGTGCAGCGACAAAACTCTTCAAGCGCGCGTTCAGGGAAAACAGTGACGCCACGTTCGTGAAACAGGCGATAGAGCAGTCGTTCGCCTGACAGATCGGGATCAATCAATTCGTGATCGGCGAGCGTTTCGGCCAGCGCGCGTCCTTCGCTCCAGGCGTCGTCGACATCGTCTTCGTCATCGTTGATGTCATAGGGCGCATCGCCGCCCGGCAGATCGCGGATATGAGCGCCATGCGCCGGAAGATATTGCAGCAGCAGACCGCCGGCGCGCCAGACGCGTCCCTGTGACGTCACGACTTCGCCGACAGCGAGACGCACGACGGACGGGATTTGCTCCGACTGCTGAAAATAAATATGCGCGGCTTCGGCGAGGCTTTCGCCTTCGAGCGGCACAACGCCCTGATAGCGCGCGGCGTCGGCTTCGCGTTCGATGGTCAGCGCGAGATGGCCGCGTCCAAACAGCATCGCTGGTTGCGCGCGCGCGCCGGCGGCTTCGAATTCTGCAACGCGCGCCGCGTCGTAACGCGCGAAGCCGCGCAATTTTCCGGGCGCGTCATAATCGACGACCAGCATGTCGACAGGACCGTCGCTGCGCGTTTGAAGCTGGAAGCGGCCATGTGATTCAAGGATTGAACCCAGCAGCGTCGCCAGCGCCAGCGCTTCGCCCAGCAGGCGCGCGACGGGCTCCGGATAATCATAATGCGTGAGAATGGCGTTGACGGTCGGACCCAGCCGAACCAGTCGGCCGCGCAGATCGAGCGGCTCCACCGCAAAAGGCAACAGACTGTCGTCATGCGCTTCCGGCGAAACCAGACGGCTCGGCGTTTCGGTCATCCGGCGAAATCCGGCGCAAGGCACCAGGCAAGCACGGCTTTTTGCGCATGCAGGCGGTTTTCGGCTTCGTCGAAAACAACCGATTGCGGTCCATCGATCACCGCGTCGGTGACTTCTTCGCCGCGATGCGCCGGCAGACAATGCATGAAGATCGCGTCTTTCGCCGCTTCACCCATCAGCGCCGTATTGACCTGATAAGGCGCCAGCGTCTGCCGACGGAAGTCTTCATCCTTGTCGCCCATCGACACCCAGCAATCGGTGACGACGACATCGGCGCCTTTCACCGCTTCGCGCGGATCGCGGGTGATGTTGAAAGCGACATTGTTGGCGCGGGCCCAGTCGATGAGCGCCGGATCGGGCGCCAGCGCCGCCGGCGTCGCCGCATTGATGGTGAAGCCGAAGCGCGCCGCCGCATGCACCCAGCTCGCCAGAACATTATTGGCGTCGCCGACCCAGGCGGCGGTGCGGCCGGCGATCGATCCGCGATGCTCCTCATAGGTCAGCACATCGGCCATGATCTGGCAGGGATGCGAATTTTTCGTCAGGCCGTTGATCACCGGAACGCTGGCGTAAGCCGCGAGCTCCTTGAGGTCGTCGTGCGAAAGAATGCGGATCATGATCGCATCGACAAAGCGCGAAAGAACCCGCGCGGTGTCGGCGATGGTTTCGCCGCGTCCAATCTGCATCTCCTTGCCGCTCAACACGATGGTCTCGCCGCCCAGTTCGCGCATGGCGACATCGAAAGAAACACGGGTGCGGGTTGAGGGTTTGTCGAAAA
Source organism: Methylocystis sp. (assembly GCA_023253795.1). GTDB lineage: Bacteria > Pseudomonadota > Alphaproteobacteria > Rhizobiales > Beijerinckiaceae > Methylocystis. The sequence goes on along the minus strand of JALRFG010000011.1, from coordinate 22,436 downwards.
TCATGCCGAGATATTTGCCGGCCAGCGGCCGATCGACTGGCGGCGCGCCCTTGACGCGCTTCGCTTTCATTTTTTTGGCGAGAGCGAGGATATGCGCCAGTTCGGCGTTGGAAAAATCCGTCAGATCGAGAAAATGGCGCGGCGGCGCCGCTGTGCGCGCGGTCATTACGCCGCTCCCTTTTGCGTCGACGACGATGCGAGGCGCGCGCAGGCGGCTTCCAGCTTCGTCGCGGCTTCGTCGATATGTGTTTGGTTGATCGTCAGAGGCGGCAGCAGACGAACGACATTATCGCCGGCCAGAACGGTCAGCAGTTTCTCGTCGCGCGCCGCCGTTGCGAAATCGCCATTGGGAATGCGCGTCTTGACGCCAAACATGAGTCCTTCGCCGCGCACATCTTCGATGATCGAAGGATAGCGCTCTTTCAGCGCCAGCAGGCGACGTTTTAAACTTTCGCCATGTTGCGCGACGCTCTCGAGGAAACCCTCGGCGAGAACGACGTCGAGCACGGCGGCGCCGACAGAGGCGGCGAGCGGATTGCCGCCGAACGTCGAGCCATGTGTGCCAGCGGTCATGCCTTTCGCCGCTTCGTGCGTCGCCAGACAGGCGCCGATCGGGAAGCCGCCGCCAAGACCCTTGGCCAGCGCCGCAATATCCGGCGCTATGCCGGCATGTTCGCAGGCGAGGAATTTGCCGGTGCGGCCGACGCCGCATTGCACTTCATCAAACACCAACAGCAGGCCGCGCGCGTCGCACAGCGCGCGCAGAGCGCGCAGAAATTCATGCGGGAAGACGCGCAAGCCGCCTTCGCCCTGAACCGGCTCCAGCAACACGCCCGCCGTCTCCGGCGTGATCGCCGCTTCAACCGCCGCCAGATCGGCGAAGGGAACCTGATCGAAACCCTGGACCACTGGTCCGAAGCCCTCGATATATTTTGGATTGCCGCCGGCGGCGATGGTGGCCAGCGTGCGTCCGTGAAAGGCGCCCTCGAAGGTGATCAGCCGATAACGCTGCGGCGCGCCCTGATGCGCGTGATATTTGCGCGCGGTTTTGATTGCGCATTCCATCGCCTCGGCGCCGGAGTTGGCGAAAAAGACGAGATCCGCGAAACTGGCGTCGACCAGCCGTTGCGCCAGATCTTCGGCCTGCGGAATCCGGAAGAGATTGGAGACATGCCAAGGCGCGTCGGCGGCCTTTTTGAGCGCAGCGACGAGATGCGGATGTCCGTGGCCAAGCGACAACACCGCCACGCCGGCGGCGAAATCGAGATATTGATCGCCATTGGCGGCGATGAGCCAGGGTCCCTCGCCGCGCGCGAAGGCGATGTCGGCCCGCGCATAGGTCGGATAAAGGGCAGAATTCACAACCTTGCTCCCATGCCGCCAGACAGATGGCGTCCGGCGGTGTGGCGCGGCCCCGTCTCCGGGGCCTGAAAAACAAATCGCCGCCCCTTGCGGGACGGCAGTTTCAAGCAATTATTGTATTCGTGACCGGCTGCGGGGTCAAATCCCTTGAAAAACCGCATGATCGACCTGCGCGTCGCGACATCGTCAAAGCGGGTCAAATCCGACGTTTCGCCAAAGCCTGTTAAGAACGCCGCAAAGTCTGTTGAGAACGTTTTGCTGCGCTTGCCAGCGACTCACGCTCGTGATTCAACTGCCCCGTCAGTTTTTGTTGGCGCCGGCTTACAGAAGTCACGCTGATTGTTTCTCGAGTTTTCGTTCCGCGTCCTGTCGCCGCCAGCCTGTCTGGCGCAGCGAGCGGAGAAGTATTGTCGGCTCCGCGCCGGCAGGTCGTCGGATGGAGGAAAAATGTCCTGGACAGACGAACGCGTCGAATTGCTGCGTAAATTATGGAGCGAAGGGCTGAGCGCCAGTCAGGTTGCGGCTGAACTCGGACCGGGAATTACGCGCAACGCCGTGATTGGCAAAATTCATCGACTGGGTCTGGCGGAACGCGCCAAGACGGTGGTGTCGTCGCGTCCCCGCGTCGCCAAGGCACCGCGTCAGGCCACGCAAGCCCGTGTCGGCGCGTCCGGCCCGATGGTGTCCGGCAATGTTGCGCTGGCCTATGCGCCGCAGGCGCTGGTCGTCGCGCGGCCGCGGCCCGAGGAGGAAGTCGTCATTCCGATGTCGGAGCGCGTCACGCTGATGGAGCTGCGCGAATCCACCTGCCGTTGGCCGATGGGCGATCCGACGACGCCGGAGTTTCGTTTCTGTGGCGGTCCTTCGCCAGTCGGCGGCGGACCCTATTGCGCCTATCATGCGCGCGTCGCTTACCAGCCGAGCCAGGATCGCCGCCGCGCTCGCGTCGATCAGCCGAAAATCGGCCGCTCCTGAGCAGCGCCGGTCATTCGCGACCGAAGGTTTCGTCCAGAGAGTAGCCCGAGCCGCGCACGGTGCGGATCGGGTCCTTCTCGCGGCCACGGATCAGCGCTTTCCGCAGACGGCCGACATGCACATCGACGGTACGTTCGTCGATTTCCGCTGACATGCCCCAAATATTGTCGAGGAGCTGCGCGCGGGTGAACACCCGGCCCGGCTTCTCCATGAAATATTCGAGAAGACGGAATTCGGTCGGTCCCAGATGAATCTCGCGGCCGCCACGACGCACCCGACGCGTGTCGCGATCGAGATCGATGTCGCCAAGCAGTAGTTTCGAGGCCACACGTTCCGGACGGGCGCGACGCAGCAGCGCGCGCACGCGCGCCATGAGTTCCGGCGTCGAAAACGGCTTCACGACATAATCGTCGGCGCCGACAGAAAGTCCGCGAACGCGTTCGCTCTCTTCGCCACGCGCAGTCAGCATGATCACCGGAATATCGCGGCAATTTTCTCGCGCCCGCAGACGTCGACAAATTTCCAGTCCCGAGACGCCCGGCAGCATCCAGTCCAGAATAATCAAATCCGGTGGCGACTCGGCGATGCGCAATTCCGCTTCATCGCCATGATCGACATGCTCCACCTGATAGCCTTCGGCCTCGAGGTTATAGACAAGCAGATAGGCGAGCGCGGCCTCGTCTTCGACAACAAGAATGCGTGGCGCGCGATCATTGCGGCTTTCACGCGGGGTCTGCGGCGCAGCGGCGTTCATGGCGCACCCTCACCTGTCGTTGCGACATAATCGGCGCCGCGTCCTTTTGGACGATCGACCGGCATGGTTTCGCCGGTGACAAGATAAACGACCGTTTCGGCGATATTGGTGGTGTGATCGCCGATCCGTTCCAGATTTTTGGAACAGAAAAGCAGATGCGTGCAGAAAGTGATGTTACGCGGATCCTCCATCATGAAGGTCAGAAGATCCCGGAAGACCGAGTCTTCCAGCGCATCAAGATCGGCGTCATTTTCCCACACGGCGCGGGCGCGCTCGATGTCGCGCAGCGCATAGGCGTCCAGCGCGTCCTTGAGTTGCGTCGCCGCGATTTCATGCATCGAACGCAGTCCGACGGCGGCGCGGGCGACGGGCGATTCCGAGACGATTTTTAGCGTGCGTTTGGCGATGTTCTTGGCCAGATCGCCGATCCGCTCAATGTCGCCGGAGATACGGATCGCGACGATGCATTCGCGCAAATCGACCGCCAGCGGTTGCCGGCGCGCGATGGTCAAAACAGCGCTCTCCTCGATTTCACGATGCAGCGTGTCCAGACGATGATCGGCGGCGATCACGCGATGGGCGAGATCGCTGTCGAGATTCGTCAGCGCATCCATTGAGTCCGCGAGCATTTTCTCCGCGAGACCGCCCATTTCAGAGATCCGCCGACCCATATTCTCCAGATCGCGGTCATAGGATTTAATAATATGGTCGCTCATAAAAGCCATCCTGAACGTCGAGATCTTAGCCGAAGCGGCCGGTGATGTAGTCGAGCGTGCGTTTTTGTTTCGGTTTGTTGAAGACGTCGTCGGTTTCGCCATACTCGACCAGTTCGCCGAGATACATAAAGGCGGTGTAATCGGAGACGCGCACCGCCTGCTGCATGTTATGGGTGACGATGGCGATGGTGTAATCCTCAGCCAGTTCCTCGATCAGTTCCTCAACCTTGGCGGTGGAGATCGGATCAAGCGCCGAACAGGGCTCGTCGAACAGAATGACTTCCGGCTGAACCGCGACGCTACGCGCGATGCACAGACGCTGTTGCTGGCCGCCGGACAGACCAAGACCGCTCGAATGGAGCTTGTCTTTCACCTCGTCCCACAACGCCGCGCCGCGCAACGCTTGTTCGACGCGCGCGTCGAGTTCGGCGGCGGGTAATTTTTCATAGAGTTTGATGCCGAAAGCGATGTTGTCATAGATCGACATCGGGAACGGCGTTGGTTTTTGAAACACCATGCCGACGCGGGCGCGCAGCGCGTTCACATCAATCGCCGGATCGATAATATTTTCGCCATCCAGCCAGACTTCGCCTTCGGCGCGCTGGCCCGGATAGAGATCGTACATTCGGTTCAAGACGCGCAGCAGAGTTGATTTGCCGCAACCGGAAGGACCGATAAAAGCCGTGACCCTGTTTTCATAAAGCGGCAGCGAGACCGCTTTCAACGCATGGCTGGCGCCGTAATAAAAATCGAGACCGTTGACCGACACTTTGGCGTCAGGAGTCTTCAGGCTCTCTGCGGAATACATCATCTGGATTTCCTCCGACCCGCGCCAAGCGTGCGGGCCACGATGGACAGCGACAGCACCGCGACGGTGATGAGCAAGGCGCCTGTCCAGGCGAGTTGCTGCCAGTCCTTGTAGGGCGAGAGCGCAAACTGAAAGATGACGACAGGCAGACTGGCCATCGGCGCATTCAGATTGGCGCTCCAGAATTGATTGTTGAGGGCGGTGAAGAGCAGCGGCGCCGTTTCGCCGGAGACGCGCGCAACCGCGAGCAGAATGCCGGTGATCAGGCCGGCTTTGGCGGCGCGATAGGCGATCTTGCCGATCACCAGCGCGCGGGGCGCGCCGAGCGCGGCGGCGGCTTCGCGCATCGAACCGGGAACCAGCAGCAGCATATCTTCGGTCGTGCGCAACACCACTGGCACGACGAGCAGCGATAAGGCCACGGCGCCTGAAATCGCCGAAAAATGCCCCATCGGATGCACGAGAATTTCGTAGACGAAGAGGCCGATCACGATTGAGGGCGCGCTGAGCAGAATATCGTTGATGAAACGAACAATCATCGCCAGCTTTGTATGGCGGCCATATTCGGCGAGATAGGTTCCCGCCAGCATGCCGAGCGGCGTGCCAATGGCGACGCCGATCGCGGACATCAGCAACGATCCGGCGATGGCGTTGGAAAGACCGCCCTGACTCCCCGGCGGCGGCGTCATTTGCGAAAAGACAGCGGGAGATAATCCGCGCGCGCCTTCGTAAACAAGCGCGCCAAGGATCAGCGCCAACCAGAACAGGCCAAAGGCGGTCGCCAACCAGGCGAGACCTGTGGCGATGGCGTTATTTTTGCGACGCGTTTCGTATAGCGACATAAAGTCTCTTCGATCTTTCCCGGCGTCAGGCCGATGTGCGTTCGAGCCGCATCAGCATGTAACGCGCCATGGCGAGAACCATGAAAGTGATGAGGAACAGGATCAGACCGAGTTCGATCAGCGCAGATGTGTAAATATCGCCGACAGCTTCGGTGAATTCATTGGCGATGGTCGCGGATATGGTCGTGCCCGGCGCCAGCAGCGACGGCGACACCTTATGCGCATTGCCGATGACGAAGGTCACCGCCATGGTTTCGCCGAGCGCGCGGCCGAGTGCGAGCATCACGCCGCCAACGACGCCGACGCGCGAATAGGGCAGGACGACATGCCGCATCATTTCCCAGGTGGTGCAGCCAATGCCGGTCGCGGCTTCCTTGAGCACCGTCGGAACGGTTTCGAAAACGTCACGCGAGATTGAGGCGATAAAGGGCAGAACCATGATCGCGAGAATGAAACTCGCGGTCAGCACGCCAATGCCATAGGGCGGCCCGGCGAAGAGATTGGACAGCACCGGCACGCCGGCGAAGCCGGCGATCAGCGCCGGCTGCACATGCACCTGAACGAAAGGGGCAAACACAAACAGGCCCCAGATCCCGTAAATGATCGAAGGAATGCCTGCGAGCAGTTCAATTGCTACGCCGATCGGGCGGCGCAGCGGATGCGGACACAGCTCGGTGAGAAAAGTGGCGACGCCGAGGCCCACCGGAACGGCGATCAGCATGGCGATGATCGACGTGACAATCGTGCCATACATCGCCGGCAGCGCGCCGAAATTATCGTTAACCGGGTTCCACGCCTGAGAGGTGAAGAAGCCAAAGCCAAATGTCTTGATCGCCGGCAGCGCGCCCCGGAACAAAGAAACGATGACGCCACCGAGGATGATCAAAACGATAATCGCCGCCGTGCGCGTCAGATGATGGAAAATCCGGTCGATCAGCGCAATCCTGCCGAGCGCGCGCGGACGATCGACAATGACGGCCGGCGTGATTTTTTGCGCCAGCGCGAAATCCGTCACTTCCATCGCTCCGTTGCGTTCGCGTCTGTCGGGTTCGACGACCGTCATCCGGTAACTCCCAAACCCCGGTTCCGGTTTAATCGGGGTTTATTTGTTAAGCGGTCAGGAATGAGATCATTCCTGACCGGTAAAGAACCGTCTTAGACGGCGATTAGGGCGCGAGAGATTTTCCGCCGGCGCCTTTGACGTCCGCCCAATTCTTTTTGATGAGTTCGACCACAGTCTTGGGCATGGGGATGTAATCGAGTTCTTCAGCAGCCTTGCCGCCATTGGCGAAAGCCCAGGAGAAGAACTTCAGCGCTTCAGTCGTCGCTGCTTCGTCCTGCGGCTGCTTCGGCAGCAGAATGAAGGTCGCCGCCGTGATCGGCCAGGTTTTGGCGCCGGGTTCGTCGGTGAGGATTTCGTAGAAGCCTTCCGTCGGCGCCCATTTCGCGGCGCTGGCCGCGGCCTGGAAGCTCTCAGTCGCCGGCGAAACGATCTTGCCATCCTTATTGACGAGCTTGGTGAAGGTCAGCTTGTTCTGCTTGGCGTAGGCGTATTCGACATAACCAATCGCGCCTTTGGTGTTGGCGACATTGTTGGCGACGCCCTCATTGCCTTTGGCGCCGATGCCGACCGGCCATTCGACGGCGGAACTTTCGCCGACCTTGCTTTTCCAGTCCGCCGAAACCTTCGACAGATAATTGGTGAAGTTGAAGGTCGTGCCCGAACCATCAGCGCGGTGCACGACGACGATGGTTGCCGTCGCTAGCTTGAGTTTCGGGTTGAGCTTCTTGATCGCCGCGTCATCCCAGGTGAGGATTTCGCCAAGGAAAATCTTCGCCAGCGTCGGTCCGTCGAGCACTAACGCGCCCGGCGCGACGCCCTCAAGATTGATCACAGGAACAATGCCGCCAATCACTTGCGGCCATTGCGTCAGACCCGCCGCATCGAGATCGGCTGCTTTCATGGGCTGATCGGAGGCGCCGAAAGCGACGGTGCGCGCCTTGATTTGCTTGACGCCGCCGCCCGAACCGATCGACTGATAGTTCAGACCGTTGCCGGTTTCTTTTTTATAGCTCTCCGCCCATTTGGCGTAGATCGGATAGGGGAAGGTGGCGCCGGCGCCCGATATATCCAGCGCGCTGGCGGCGTTCGCCCAGATGGCCAGCGCGGCGGTGGCCAGTGCGGCGCGCGTGAAAAACTTCGACATCATTACGCAGGTCTCTCTCTCTGCTCGAATGGGCAAGATTCGATGACAAGATTCATGGCGCAGGATGCGCCCTCACGCTTTGTTCCTAGCCGTGCCGCAAGAGAGTTTTGTGACAGTTGAATGAACCAATTATGACATAAAAACACTATATAAATCAGTTAGATATATTTACAGATGGGCGTTTGGATCCAGCGCCGGAAGAATAACGCGAAATTGCGCGCCCTCGCCGGGGCGGGAGTCGATGGTCAGACGGCCGCGATGGCGCAGCACAATATGCTTGACGATGGCGAGCCCCAGCCCGGTGCCGCCCTTGGCGCGGCTCTTGCCGGCGTCGACGCGGTAGAAACGCTCGGTCAGGCGCGGAAGATGTTCGGGCGCGATGCCGGGACCATGATCGCGCACCTGAAACACCGCGAAGGCGCCCTCGCGCTTCAGGGAAATCTCGATCGGCCGGTCGTCCTCGGCGCTACGTCCGTATTTCAGCGCGTTCTCGATCAGATTTTCGATGATGCGGGCGAGTTCGTCGCGGTCGCCGGGCGTAATCACATTGGGTTCAAGATCCAGAGTCAGCGGAATCTCTTCGCCCTCGGTCATCGGCGCCAGCGTGTCGACGATATGGGCGACCAACAATGTGAGATCGACCGGCGTCGCCGGACACACATGCATGTGCTGTTCGATGCGCGACAGCGACAGCAGATCATCGACAAGCCGCGCCATGCGTTCAGTCTGTTCACGCATGATCTGCAGGAATTTTTCGCGCGCGTTTGCGTCGTTTTTCGCCGGCCCCTGCAGGGTTTCGACAAATCCCAGAAGAGAGGCCAGCGGCGTGCGTAATTCATGGCTGGCGTTGGCGACGAAATCGACGCGCATCCGCTCGACGCGATGCGCTTCCGTCAGATCATGCAGGCTGATCAGGGCGGCGGCTTCATAGCCTTCGATCTGCAAGGGCGCGACATGCGCTTCATAACGACGCTCGACGGCGGCTTTTTCCGTCCAGACGGTTTTTTCAGCCGGCGCGCCCTCCAGCACACGCGTCACCACATCGAGCAGATCCGGCGCGCGCAGGCAGCGTGACAAAGGATCGCCTGTCCGCATCGCCGGAATAAATGTCCGGGCGGCGTGATTGGCGGCGATGACATGGGTATTGGCGTCGATTACGAAAACCGGCCCCGGCAACGCGTCGATCACCGGATCAAGAAGATCCGCCGCATGATCGCGCCAACTGGGTCGCCGCATGTCGGTTTCCGTTTTTCTGACCGCCGGGTGGCCGGCGCGAACATGTCCCCCCTCGCATGAACTGGCGACGGCGACAAGCAGGACGGTTCAGCGGGAAGGCGGCGCCGAAATGGCGTTTCAGGGCGGCGTGTTTCGGTTCGCCCAAGGCCTGCGCTGCGCCGGCGATTGGCCTTTTTTCTCAAATGCTTTATGTCAGCCGGACCTTTCCGGCCCCCCTTAACGCTTGCCGCACTTCGGTCGACGCCAATGAACGACAGTCCCAAAGGACCTGATTACGCCAAATCTCTCTATCTGCCGGAAACGGGTTTTCCGATGCGGGCGGGGCTGCCTGAGCGCGAACCAGAATTTCTGCGGCGCTGGGCGACGATTGGTCTCGACGACAAAATGCGCACGGCGGCGCAGGGGCGGCCTAAATTCACGCTGCATGATGGCCCGCCCTACGCCAATGGCAATATTCATATCGGCCATGCGCTGAATAAAATCCTCAAGGACCTCGTCACCCGCAGCCAGCGCATGACCGGGCGCGATTGCGTCTATGTGCCGGGCTGGGACTGCCATGGCCTGCCGATCGAATGGAAGATCGAGGAAGAAAATTATCGCGCCAAAGGCAAGAAGAAGCCGGACTTCGCGCACCCGCAAGAGATGGTCGCCTTTCGCCGCGAATGTCGCGCCTATGCCGAAAAATGGCTCGACGTGCAGCGCGAGGAGTTCAAGCGTCTCGGCGTCGCCGGCGATTGGGATCATCCTTACGCGACCATGGCTTATCCGGCCGAAGCGACCATCGCGCGCGAGATTATGAAATTCGCCGAAAACGGTCTGCTTTATCGCGGCTCCAAGCCGGTGATGTGGAGCGTCGTCGAAAAGACCGCGCTCGCCGAGGCGGAAGTGGAGTATGAGGACCACACCAGCGACACGGTGTGGGTGGCGTTCCCGATCCGACACGGCGCGACGGGCGATCTCGCAAATGCGCGGGTCGTGATCTGGACGACGACGCCGTGGACGCTGCCGGGCAATCGTGCGATCTCCTTCTCGTCGAAAATTGACTACGGACTTTATCGCGTCACCCATGCGCCGGAAAATAATTGGGCGGTGGTTGGCGATTGTTTTATTCTTGCCGACAAGCTCGCCAGCGACGTGTTCAAAGCCGCTAAAGTTGAAGGCTATGAACGTGTGCATGATGCTGCGGCGACAGCTCTGGGCGCGCTTGTCTGCGCGCATCCGCTTGCGCATCTGGGTTATGATTTCGATGTGCCGCTGTTTGATGGCGATCACGTCACCGACGACACCGGCACAGGCTTTGTGCATACGGCGCCGGGACATGGCCGCGAAGATTTCGACATCTGGATGGCGAACCAGCGCGCGCTCATCGCACGCGGGATCAAGACGGAAATTCCCTATACGGTCGATGAAGACGGCTTCTACACCAAAGATGCGCCGGGCTTCGACGGCAAGCGCGTGCTGACTGAAAAGGGCGAAAAGGGCGACGCCAATGATGCGGTGATCGCCGAACTCGCCGCTGTGCGCAACATTATCGCGCGCGGTCGGCTGAAGCATCAATATCCGCATTCCTGGCGTTCGAAAAAGCCGGTCATCTTCCGCAATACGCCGCAATGGTTCATTGCGATGGATAAGCCGCTCACCGGCGAGAAATCGTTGCGCGATATCGTGCTGGAAGAAATTGCGCGCACGCAATGGACGCCTGCCGCCGGCGAGAACCGCATTCGCGGCATGATCGCCAATCGTCCCGATTGGGTGGTCTCGCGTCAGCGCGCCTGGGGCGTGCCGATCGCGGTGTTCGTGAAAAAGGGAACGCACGACATTCTCGTCGACGCGAAGGTGAATGCGCGCATCGTTGAAGCGTTTGAGAAGGAAGGCGCCGACGCCTGGTATGAAGCCGGCGCCGCGGCGCGGTTTCTGGCGCCGGATCATCAGCCCGACGATTACGAAAAAATTTCCGACGTGCTCGATGTGTGGTTCGATTCCGGCTCGACCCATGCTTTTGTGCTCGATGACGCGCGACAGTTTCCGGCGCTCGCCGGCATTCATCGCAAGCGCGATGGCGGCCGCGACGAAGTGATGTATCTCGAAGGCTCGGATCAGCATCGCGGCTGGTTCCATTCGTCCCTGCTGGAAAGTTGCGGCACACGCGGTCGCGCGCCCTATGACGCCGTGCTGACGCATGGCTTCGTTCTCGACGAGAAGGGCCGCAAAATGTCGAAGTCGCTCGGCAATGTCGTTGCGCCGCAGAAGGTGATCTCTGACAGCGGCGCTGACATCCTGCGTCTGTGGGTTGCGGCCTCCGATTACGCCGACGATCTGCGCGTCGGTCCGGAAATTCTCAAAACCTTCGTCGAGCTTTATCGCAAACTGCGCAATACGCAGCGCTGGATGTTGGGCACGCTGGCGCATCACACATCTTCGGATGATGCGCTGATCGAGCAGGCCGGCGAACTTGAAAAGCTGATGCTGCATCGTCTTGTCGAGATGGATGCGCAGATTCGCGCTGCTTATGCGGCCTATGATTTCAAGAAGGTCGTCGCTTTGCTGACGCCGTTCATGACCAGCGATCTGTCAGCCTTTTATTTCGATATTCGCAAAGACGCGCTTTATTGCGATCCGTCATCGAGTATAAAGCGGCGCACGACGCTGGCGGTGATCGAGCAGATTTTCCGTTGCGTGAGCAACTGGCTGGCGCCGATCCTTGTCTTCACGGCGGAGGAGGCGTGGCTTGCGCGCTATCCTGAAGCCGTTTCGGTGCATGTCGAAACCTTTCCCGATGTTCCGTCGCATTGGCGCGATGCGGCCCTGGCGCAGAAATGGGAGAGCGTGCGCGCGATCCGTTCGGTCGTCACCGGCGCGCTGGAAATCGAACGCGCGCAAAAACGCATCGGCTCTTCGCTTGAGGCGGCGCCGGTCGTCTATATCGCCGATCCGAAGCTGCGCGCTGTGCTGGACGGCGTCGACTTCGCCGAGATCTGCATCGTCTCTGATATTGTGATTGAGGGCGGCGAAGAGCCGGCGGACGCGTTTCGACTGCCGGAAGTCGCCGGCGTCGCTGTGGTTCCCGCGCGCGCTTCGGGCGTCAAATGCGCCCGCTCGTGGAAATATTTTGATCCCGCGACCGCCGATCCGGCTTTCCCCGGCGTGACGCCGCGCGATGCGCAGGCGCTGCGCGAATTGCGCGACGCGGGGCGCTGGAGCGACGTGGGCTAAACGTGCGCCGGTTTAACAGCACGGCTGGTCCCAATGTCCGCGGGACACAAAAGGCGCACGCGCAGTGAGGGTGCTGCTGGCCTTTTTCGCTAACGCCTGCGTCAATTTCGTAATCGGCCTGCTGATCGCGAAATTTCTCGGGCCGGAGGAATATGGCCGCTTCGCGCTCGCCTTCGCCATCGCCACGGTCGTACAAACGGCGCTCTATGATTGGTTGCGGCTAGCGACAACGCGTTTCTATTCCGGCCGCACGCGCGACGCCGCGCCTTTTGTGCGCGCAACGCTCACGGCCTGTTTTATGGCCGTCACCGGCGGCCTGTTTGTTGTCACCGCGCTCTTTGCGCTTGTCGGCCCGCGTCTGAGTTTCGATAATATTTTGATCCTGCTGGCGCTGCTGACGGCGACGGCGAATGGCCTGTTCGATTATTCGACAGCGTTGGCGCGCGCGCGCTTTGACGATGGCGCCTATGGCCGGCTGATGATGATCAAAAACGCGCTGGCGCTGATTTTTATCGGCGGCGGCGCCTTCGTTTTTCAGTCGGCGGGCGTTGCGCTGGCGGGCGGCGTCGCCAGTCTGCTGGCGACCGTGCTCTTTGCCGGCCCTGCCCTGCGTGATCCGGATACGGAAATCAGAAATGCGCATGGCGCGCTGGCGAAAGATTTTCTCGCCTATAGCGCGCCGATCGTCGCGGCGCATCTTCTCTATCAGGCGATGCCGCTCGCCTCGCGGGCAATTGTCGCGAGCGTTTATGATTTTGCCGAAACCGGCCAGTTCTCGCTGTCTTATGATATTGGTCTGCGCGCCGTGCTGGCCTTTGGAACCGCGCTTGATGTGCTGTTGTTCCAGATCGCCGTAGATGCGCGCGAGACCGGCGGCATAGATCGGGCGCGCGAACAGGTGGCGGCGAATATGGGCGTGGTCTTCGCCATTCTGGCGCCGGCTTGCATCGGTTTGTGGATCATCATGCCGTCGATCGAAGCGCTGGTCGTGCCGATGCAATTCCGGGGTCCCTTTGGGCATTATCTTGGTTTGCTGCTGCCCGGCCTGTTTGCGATGGGGCTGATGCATTTTGGCGTCAATCCGGTGTTTCAGATCGAGAAGCGCACGGCGCCGCTGGTCTATGCGGCGCTGGCCGCCGTGCTTGTCGCGATCAGCCTGCTGCTTGTCCTGCCCTGGGGCGCCGACGCCTCCAACCTCGCGCTTGCGCAGACCGGCGGTTCGCTGGCGGCGCTCGCTGTGACCATTATCTATGCGCTGCGGGTCGATCCGGTGTGGCCGTCCTTTCGCGATCTCGCGCTCACCCTGGTCGGGGCGGGCGCGATGTATCTGGCGCTAACGCCGCTGCGTGGTCTTGCGCCGGGCTTTGCGACCCTGCTGTCGCAGATCGGCGCCGGCATTCTGGTTTATGGTTTTTTTGTCGCGATCTTCGATATCGCGCGATTGCGTCGGCTGGTCGTCGACTGGCTGCGGCCTACACTATCAAGGATGTGACTGTCGCCGACGGACGCCTATGTTAGATGTCGTCGCGACGCGGAGGACAGGCGATGGTGATCCCGATTTACGACGATGCGCCGCTACGCTTCATCAAGCGGCCGATCGTCAATTGGTCGCTCGTTGCGCTTAATCTTCTCGTCTTCGTTCTGGTCAACAGCCAGATTTTTGGCGATCCGCTGATGCTCATACGCGGCTTTGCGCTCATCCCGCGTGTGCTCTTCGGCGAGGCGCAACTGGCCGACTGGGTGATCGGGCCGCCGGCGCCGCTGACGCTCCTCACCTCACTGTTTTTTCATTCCTCGATCTGGCATGTCGTCAGCAATATGCTGTTCCTCTATGTGTTCGGCGACAATGTCGAAGACGCGATGGGCTCGCTGCATTATCTGCTGTTTTATCTTTGCTGCGGCGTCACCGCCGGCGTCTTCTATATTTATTCGGCGCCGGATTCGGTCACGCCGCTCATCGGCGCCTCGAGCGCCATCTCCGGCGTATGCGTCGCTTTTCTGCTTCTCTATCCAAAGACGACCATTGGCGGCGTGTTTCCGCCGCTCACCATGATCCTCCAGCCCGTCTGGTTGCTGGCGCTTGTCACTGGCGCGCCCCGGCGCGCGGTGCTGGGCCTGAAGCCGCCGCTCTTCGTTTTTCACGCCTCGGCGCTGCTCTTCATCGGCGCCTGGATTTTGATCCAGATGATCAACGCCTCGCTGGGCGATGGCGGGCATGTGGCCTGGATGTCCCATGTTGGCGGCATTGTCGTTGGACTGATCCTGACGCCGCTGTTCAAACGCCGCAGCCTGCCCTTGCTCGGCGGCGGGCCGGTTGTCGCCGTTGCGCCGCCGGAGGCTGCTCTGGAAACGCCGGCCGAACAGTCCGCCGACGAGGGGTGATCCGGCCGCAGCGCAGCACAGAATTTGACTCGCGCCGGGGCGGCCGTTACCAGACCTTTCTCAAATTTTTCGTGTGAATCCGGGGTCTGTAGCGCCCCGCCGGGAGTTCCGCCGATGAAGATTCTCGTGCCCGTCAAACGGGTTGTCGACTACAACGTCAAAATCCGGGTGAAGCCCGACGGCTCTGGCGTCGATCTCGCCAATGTCAAAATGTCGATGAATCCGTTCGACGAGATCGCCGTTGAAGAAGCGCTGCGCCTCAAGGAAGCGGGCAAGGCGACGGAAGTCGTCGTCGTCACCATTGGCCCGGCCAAGGCGGACGAGACCTTGCGCACCGGCCTCGCCATGGGCGCGGATCGCGGCGTTCTGGTCAAGACCGACGAAACCGTCGAGCCGCTGGCGGTCGCCAAAATTCTCGCGAAAATCGTCGCCGACGAAAAGCCGCAGCTGGTCATCATGGGCAAGCAGGCGATTGACGACGACTCCAACCAGACCGGCCAGATGCTGGCGGCGCTGCTGGGCTGGGGTCAGGGCACCTTCGCCTCGAAGGTGGAGCTGGGCGGCGACTCGGTGGACGTCACGCGTGAAATCGACGGTGGCCTGCAAACCGTTTCGCTCAAGCTGCCGGCGATCGTCACCACCGATCTGCGTCTGAACGAGCCGCGCTACGCCAGCCTGCCGAACATCATCAAGGCCAAGAAGAAAGAGGTCGCCGTCAAGGAGCCCTCCGACTATGGCGTCGACATTTCGCCGCGTCTTGAAGTCGTGAAGACCGCCGAACCGGCGACCCGCTCGGCGGGCGTCAAGGTCGGCTCGGTCGCCGAACTCGTCTCGAAGCTCAAAGAAGCGGGAGTGATTTAAAATGACGATTCTGCTTCTCGCCGAAACCGCCAAGGGCGCGCTCGCGCCGTCGACCGCCAAGGCCCTGACCGCCGCGAAGGAAATCGGCGGCGCGGTGCATATTCTGGTCGCCGGACCGGGGCTCAAGGCCGCCGCCGATCAGGCGGCGAAGCTCTCGGGCGTCGACAAGGTGCTCTATGCGGAAGACGCCGCCTATGATCACCAGCTGGCGGAGCCGGTCGCCGCGCTGATCATGTCGCTCGCGGGCGGCTATGAGGTCATTCTCGCGCCTGCGACCAGCACGACCAAGAATATTCTGCCGCGCGTCGCTGCGCTGCTCGATGTCGCGCAGGTTTCGGACATCATCAAGGTTGTGTCGCCCGACACCTTTGAGCGCCCGATCTACGCCGGCAACGCCATCCAGACCGTGCGGGCGAAGGACGCCAAAAAGGTCATCACCGTGCGCACCACCGCCTTTGCGGCGGCGGGCGAGGGTGGCTCGGCGGCTGTCGAGACGGCCGCCGCCGCCGCCAATCCGGGCGTTTCCGCTTTCAAAAGCGAGGCGCTGGCGCAGTCGGAGCGTCCTGAACTCACCGCCGCCAAGACCATCGTCTCGGGCGGTCGCGGCGTCGGCTCGGCCGAGAATTTCGCCAAGGTGATCGAGCCTGTCGCCAACAAGCTCGGGGCCGCCATCGGCGCCTCGCGCGCCGCCGTCGATGCAGGTTTTGCGCCGAACGACTTGCAGGTCGGCCAGACGGGCAAGGTGGTGGCGCCCGATCTTTATGTCGCGGTCGGCATTTCCGGCGCGATCCAGCATCTGGCCGGCATGAAGGACTCGAAGATCATCGTCGCCATCAACAAGGACGAAGAGGCGCCGATCTTCCAGGTCGCCGATTACGGGCTGGTGGCCGATTTGTTCGTCGCCCTGCCTGAGCTTGAGGCCGAATTGGCCAAGCACGGACGCTGACGCTTTTTTGAGCATTTCCCCGCCGGGTTCCGGCGGGGAAAATTTTTTAGTTTTATTGTTTTCTTTCAAATCAAACGCGCGTTATATTGCGCTGCAGCGGCGCTTGTTTTGCAGCGCAACATCAGTGGCCCGTGGGCCTTTTTTGCAATGGTGATCGGACAATGAGCTTCGAGATTCGCAAGGTTGGCGTCATCGGCGCGGGTCAGATGGGCAAGGGCATTGCGCAGGTCAGCGCGCTCGCCGGCTATGATGTCGTCCTCAACGATATTTCGGCGGAGCGGATCGACGCCGCCGTGAAGGATATCGCCGTCCAGATGCGCAAGTCGGTCGAGCGGGGCCATATGGCGGCCGACGCCGTCGAAGCCGCCTTGCCGCATATCTCGGGCGCGCCTCGCCTCGCCGATCTGGGCGACGCGGATCTGATCATCGAAGCGGCGACTGAAAATGAAGAGATCAAGCGCGCGGTCCTGATAGATGTGGCGCAAGTCGCGAAGCCGGAGGCGATTATCGCCTCCAACACCTCATCGATTTCGATCACGCGCCTCGCCGCGATCACCGGCCGGCCCGAGCGTTTCATCGGCATTCATTTTATGAATCCGGTGCCGCGCATGCAGCTCGTCGAACTTATTCGCGGCATCGCCACCGAAGACAAAACTTTCGAAGCGGCGAAAGAATATTGCAGCAAGCTCGGCAAGACGGTCACTGTCGCTGAAGATTTCCCGGCCTTTATCGTCAATCGCATTCTGCTGCCGATGATCAATGAAGCGATCTACACGCTCTACGAAGGCGTTGGTTCGGTCGAGGCGATTGATACGGCGATGCGTCTGGGCGCCAATCATCCGATGGGTCCGCTGCAGCTCGCCGATTTCATTGGTCTCGACACCTGCCTGTCGGTGATGCAGGTGTTGCATGAAGGTCTGGCGGACACGAAATATCGTCCCTGTCCGCTGCTGGTGAAATATGTCGAAGCCGGTTGGCTCGGCAAGAAAACCCAGCGCGGCTTTTATGATTACCGCAGCGGCACACCGGTTCCGACGCGCTAAACGCTCAACCTTCGGCTTTCCGCCGGGGCGTCGTCGCTCTAGTTTCGATTTTGAACAAGGAGCGATTCGATGGCCAGGATCGAGGCGGTATTAAATTCAATTGACGCTAATCTTGAAGCGTCGCGCGAGCGGCTGTTTGATCTGCTGCGCATTCCCTCCGTTTCAACCGATCCAGCCTTCACGCAGCATTGCGCGCGCGCCGCCAACTGGCTCGCCGAACAGCTCAAGGGTTTGGGTTATTCTGCGGATGTGCGGCCGACGCCGGGTCATCCGATCGTCGTCGGTCATGCGCAAGCGAAGCGCAAAGACGCGCCGCATGTGCTCTTTTACGGCCATTACGACGTTCAGCCGCCGGATCCGCTCGAGCTCTGGGAAAGCGATCCGTTTGCGCCCCGGCTCGCCGCCGGCAAGGATGGGCAAGAAATCGTCGCGCGCGGCGCCTCCGACGACAAGGGTCAGTTGATGACCTTTATTGAAGCCTGCCGCGCCTTCGAGGCCAATGGCGGATTGCCGTGTCATGTGACTTTCCTGTTCGAGGGCGAAGAGGAGACGGGCTCGCCGTCGCTGCCGGGTTTTCTCGCCGAGCATAAAGAGGAACTGTCGCAAGCCGGTCTGGCGCTGGTTTGCGACACCAGCATGTGGAACGCGCACACGCCGGCGATCACCGTGATGCTGCGCGGTCTGGCGCAGGAAGAAGTGATTATTCGCGGTCCGAGCCATGATCTGCACTCCGGCATGTTTGGCGGCCCGGTGCCCAATCCCATTCACATCCTCGGCAAGATCGTCGGCGAACTGCATGACGATGCGGGCCAGGTGACGCTGCCGGGCTTTTACGACGGCGTTCCGGAGCTGCCCGAGGCGGTAGCCGAACAATGGCGCAAGCTTGAATTCAACGAGAGCGAGTTTCTTTCCTCGCTCGGCCTGACATGCGCCGCCGGCGAGACGGGCCGCAGCGTGATCGAAAAGATTTGGGCGCGTCCGACCTGCGATGTGAACGGAATTGTCGGCGGCTATACGGGTCGGGGCGCAAAAACGGTTTTGCCGGCGCAGGCTTCGGCGAAATTTTCCTTCCGCTTGGTTGGCGCTCAGGATGCGAAAAGCGTGCTTGAAAGCTTCCGTAATTTCGTGCGCGCCCGTCTGCCGGCGGACGCTCAGGTCGAATTCCTCAATCATGGCGCCTCCAACGCCCTTCAACTTCCCTTCGGTTCGGAGGCGCTGTCGCGGGCGCAGCGGGCGTTGACCGAGGAATGGGACAAGGAGGCGGTCCTCGCCGGCTGCGGCGGATCGATCCCGATTGTCGGCGCCTTTAAACGCGATCTCGATATGGATGCGCTGATGATCGGCTTCGCGCTCGACGACGACCGTATCCATTCGCCCAACGAGAAATATTCCTGGACCTCGTTTCACAAGGGCGCCCGGTCATGGGTGCGGATTCTGGACGCGCTGGCGGCGTGAGCCGCAAGCAATGCTGCAGCGCAGCATTGCCGCCTGCATCCTCCTGTGGCCCCACGACTTTTGCTTTCGGCGGCCGTGTCTGGAACGGCGATGGAATCTTATGATGCGCGTCAATCCGCCCCTCGCATTCGGCGGGCTGATCGGCTATGTAGGAAAGCGTCCAAACTGGATGGGCGGCTGGACGGGGCCGCGCCGACGGGTCGGATGCAAGCCAATGTCTTCAAGGGTGCCGTAATGGTGTATCGGCGTTATTTCGAAGCCGCCGTTTCCCGTCTGAAGGACGAGCGCCGCTATCGCGTCTTCGTCCATCTCGAACGCGACGTCGAGACCTTCCCGCACGCCCGCTGGCACCGTGAAAATGGCGCGGTTGAAGACGTCACCGTCTGGTGTTCGAACGATTATCTCGGCATGGGCCAACATCCCGAAGTGATCTCGGCCATGGTCGAGACGGCGTCCAGCGTCGGCGCCGGCGCCGGCGGCACCCGCAATATTTCCGGCACCAGCCATGCGATTGTGGAGCTGGAGCGCGAACTCGCCGATCTGCACGGCAAGGAAGCGGCGCTCGTTTTCACCTCCGGCTGGATCTCCAATCTCGCGGCGATTTCGACAATCGCCGATTTGCTGCCGAATTGCGTCATCCTCTCCGACGCCTCCAATCATAATTCGATGATCGAGGGCGTGAAGCGTTCACGCGCCGAGAAGAAAATCTTCCGCCACAATGATCTTGCGCATCTCGAAGAATTGCTGATCGAGGCGGGCGACCGTCCGAAGCTGATCGTCTTCGAGAGCCTTTATTCGATGAACGGCAATATGGCGCCGGTTGCGGAGATTGCGGCGCTTGCCGAACGCTACGGCGCGATGACCTATATCGATGAAGTCCATGCCGTCGGCATGTATGGCGCGCGCGGCGGCGGCGTTTGCGAGCAAGTCGGCGTGATGGATCGCATCGACATCATTGAGGGCACGCTCGCCAAGGGCTTTGGCACCATGGGCGGCTATGTCGCCGGCGACGCGGTCGTCATCGACGCCATTCGTTCCTATGCGGCGGCGTTTATTTTCTCGACGGCGCTGCCGCCATCGGTCGCCGCCGCCGCTTGCGCGGCGGTGCGCTTGCTCAAGCGCCGGCCCGATCTGCGCGCCGCGCATCAGCGTGCGACGCATATCACCAAACATGCGCTTTCGGCCGCCGGTCTGCCGATCCTCGACAATGGTTCGCATATCGTGCCGGTGATGGTGCGCGATGCGGAATTATGCAAGGCGGCGAGCGATCTGCTGCTAACGCGTCATCACATCTACATCCAGCCGATCAATTATCCGACAGTCGCCAAGGGCTCGGAGCGCTTGCGCATCACGCCGACGCCGCGTCATACGCAGGAGCATATTGCCGCTCTCGTCGAGGCGATGGTCGATGTCTGGCATACGCTTGGCATCAACTTTGTTGAGCCGCCGTCACATCTGCATGTCGACGAGAAGAGCGCCGCCCATTGCGCCTATCCGGAAATCAAGCTCGCGGCGCAGTAAGATATCCTGTTCAATCTGAATTGTTGACTCGCGATCGCTTTATCGCGCCTGTTGCGCTGCGTCAGCTCATTCGAGGATTTTCATCATGGACGCATCCACGCCTTCATTTCGTGCGCAATGCTTTATCAATGGCGCGTGGGTCAATGCTGACAGCGGCGCGACGCTGGCCGTCAATAATCCTGCCACCGGCGAGATCATTGGCCATGTTCCCGACATGGGCGCCAATGAGACGCGTCGTGCGATTGAAGCCGCCGCCGCCGCTTTCCCGCTCTGGCGGGATACGCCGGTTGCGCAGCGTGCGCAGATTCTGCGGCGCATGGGTCAATTGATGCTGGAGGAGCAGGAACGGCTCGCTCGCATCATGACCATCGAGCAGGGCAAACCGCTGGCGGAGTCGCGTGGCGAAATCGCCTATGGGGCCAGCTATTTCGACTGGTTCGCCGATGAGAGCCGTCGCATCTATGGCGACATCATTCCCGGTCCCGCCGATCGGCGTCTGTTTGTGATCCAGCAGCCGATTGGCGTCGTCGGCGCCATCACGCCGTGGAATTTTCCCAACGCTATGCTGGCGCGCAAAATGGCGGCGGCGTTGGCGGCTGGCTGCACGATGGTGGCCAAACCGTCTGAGCTGACGCCATTTTCAGCGCTGGAATTGGCCGATCTTGCGACGCGCGCCGGCGTTCCGGCAGGCGTCTTCAATATTGTCACGACAAATGACGCCGCCGTCGTCGGCGGCGAGCTGACCCATCATCCCTTGGTGCGCAAAATCACCTTTACCGGCTCGACTGCTGTCGGTCGTCTGTTGTTGGAACAGGCCTCCGAGCATATTCAGAAATGCTCGATGGAGCTTGGCGGGAATGCGCCGCTGATCGTGTTTGAAGACGCCGATCTGGATCGCGCCGTCGCGGGCGCCATGGCGACGAAATATCGCAACGCTGGACAAGTCTGTATCGCCGCAAACCGTTTTCTGGCGCATGCCTCCATCGCCGATAAATTCGCGGAGAAACTCGCCGCGGCTTCTGCGGCGCTGAAAGTTGGCGACGGACTGAAAGACGGCGTTGCGATTGGACCACTGATCTCTCCAGCCGCCGTTGAAAAAGTCGAACGCCATATCGCCGACGCCGTCGCGCATGGCGCCAGGCTTTTGAGCGGCGGCGCCCGGCATGCGCTGGGCGGAACCTTCTTCCAGCCGACGGTGCTCACCAATGTCTCGGCAGATTCTCTGATCTGTCATGAAGAGACATTCGGACCGGTCGCGCCGATTATGACCTTCCAGACAGAGGAAGAGGCGCTGCGCCTCGCCAATGCGACGCCCTTTGGCCTGGCGAGCTATTTTTACAGCACAGACATCGCCCGCGTGTTCCGTGTCGCCGAAAGACTGGAAACAGGCATGGTCGGCGTCAATGAGACCGCAATTTCCACCGCCATCGCGCCCTTTGGCGGCGTGAAATATTCCGGCCTCGGACGAGAAGGCTCACGCTACGGGGTCGAGGAATATCTCGAAAAAAAATACATTTGTCTCGGCGGCATGAAATCATCCGACGATATGAAATAACTGGTTTCAACGCTCGTCGTCGATCGTCTCAGCCGCGACGTCATGGCGTGTGTGCCGCCGCACATCATTGCAGAAGATGGCGGGCTATCTTTCAATCATCGAATTGAAGGAGACGGACATGACCAACATCGGCGACAAAATCTTTGGCGTCATTATTGGCAGCGCGATTTTCTTTGGTGTCGGCGTGGCGTTGGCCTATGCGGGGACCGCTGTCGGTTAAAGCCGCTTCTTCCGAATTTTACTTGACATGTCCAACTTGTGAGACTTGCCGTCAGCCGAAAGGCTGGCGGTTTTTTTTGCGATCCGAGAAATAAAAGCATTTCTTGGTTAGCGCAGGGTTTTTTCTGGTGAAAAGCTTCTCTGCTCGGCGCATAAATCCATAATAGATATATTGCCAACCTCATTGTTTCATAATGGATATAATAACGTTGCGAATTTATCACAGGCGCAGAAATTGACCGCGCTAGGACAAATCATTGATTGATGTTGGGTTCGTTCCGATGCCTTATGCGCGTGTCTGGAGCGCAGCAATGTGGCTCCGGAACAATAAATGCACCAAT
>JALRFG010000119.1 GCA_023253795.1 Methylocystis sp. | reverse complement strand
CCCTTCGTAAAACAGCACGTCCGTATTGGGCGGCAGCTCTTCCCAGGGCGTAAAGGTTCCCGGCGCGACGCCGAGCTGCGCCGCCTCGTTCTCGTCATGGGCGTAGTGACGGTATCGGCCTGAGCCTGTCTCGCCATATTCGCGAAACAGCGTTTCGAGTTCGGGCAGCAGATTGGCCGCGGGACCGAAATGGCTGAAATGGACATGGCCGCCCGCCTGCGCCTCGGCCATTTTATGTTTCATGGCGGCGCGGTCGTAGCGATGAAAACTGTCGCCCTCGACATAGGCGACTTCGATGCGCTCGCGACGGAAAATCTGCTCGAAGGTCGCCTTGACCGAGCTTGTGCCGGCCCCCGAGGAGCCAGTGATGGAAATAATGGGGTGTTTGACCGACATGGGCGCGTTACCCGGATGATTTCCTTGTCGAACCGGCTTGATCGAAGCGGCCTGCGTTCCGCCAGCAGGCTCCCCGCGACCGGCTTGTCGCACGGCAGACCTGTAAAGAAAAGGCTTTCTGCGCAAGACCATGGCCGTCGGCGCGTCGTCGTAACCGGCTTGACGAGGCGGCGGCGGTCAACCTATACCGCAGGTCTCTCGCGGCCCCATGGGTCGCCGGGGCGGAGTAGCTCAGTCGGCTAGAGCAGAGGAATCATAATCCTTGTGTCGGGGGTTCGAATCCCTCCTCCGCTACCACTCAATTTTACTCATAAAATCAGATAGTTAGCATCGTGTCGCGGTCAGGCGAATGCTTCATGCGCGTCCGCCTGACGCATATTCACGATACAGGCGCCGTTCGGTTCAGGACGCCCCGCAGACGCAACGGGTGCAACGTCTGCGCGGCGATCCGGGCGATCAGAGCATGACCGCCGCGTTACGACGCATAGGGCGTTCTGAATTTATAGACCTGATCAATGATTTCCTTCGGGAGCGGCTGGCTCTCGGATTCGGGAATCATCACCTCGATATAGGCGCCTGCGTCGCCGGCGTTGATCGCGGCGAGCGCATCCTCCAGTTCGCCGACAGTCGAGACGCGACGAGATAGCCATTCCGTGCAGCCCATCGCCTGTGGCAGCAAATGATAATTCAGCGCCGCCAGATTATCATATTCGTGACCGCGCTCGCTCAACACGTCTTCAACGCCATAGATGCCGTTGTTGAGAACGAAAATGATTGGTTTGACGTGGTAGCGGCCCATCACGCCGAGTTCGTTCAGGGTGAGTTGATGCGAGCCGTCGCCGGTCACTGCAACGGTGCGGCCGGCGGCGTTCGCCATCGCGACGCCCATGGCCGCCGGCGTCGCCCAGCCGATGGAGCCCCAGAGCGTCTGGCCTTCGCAGCCGACGCCATCAGGAAGTTTCATCGCGCCAAGATGCAGCATGCAGGTGCCGGTTTCGACCACGAGCACATCGCCGCCACGCAGGAAACGTTGCAGTCTTGGATAAAACGTTGCGGAGCCGAGCGCGTCGCCGGCTGCGCCTGTCAGCGGCAGCAAATCGAATGTCGGCTGTTCTGTTTTGCCGGTGAAGACGGGCGCTTGCGCTATCAGGCCGTCCAGCATGTCCTCAATCGCGACATAAGAGAAGATCGTCGTGCCCATCTGCACCCAGTGATCGTGGATGCTGATCATGCGATCCATCGGAATGGCGTCGCTCCACAGACCGGTGTTGAGATCCTCCAGCACAATGCCGCCCAGATCGAGAATAAGATCGGCGTTTTGCACAATGTCCCGCACCTTGAGCGGCGATGAACGATCACCGGCGTACATGCCGAGGAAATTCGCATGTCCTTCGCTCACAAGCCCCTTGTCCATGGGCTTGGTCGCATAGGGCATTTTCGATTGATCGAGGAATGTTTTGAGTTTTTGCTGCAGGCCATAGCGGGACAACATCGCGCTCGGCAGCGCCACCGGATTTTTCGCCGCCTTCAGCCGGGCGATCACCGCCTTGAGGGCGCCGTCCAGTTCGGCGGTGACGCTGGATTGTCGTTTGATCTTTGTGAGCGACGCGCCTTTGACGGGAGTCCCGACAACCTGCATGCGGGCATAATCCATCGGGATCACGACATAGGCCGGCGCGCTTTGACGGAGCGCCTCGCGAATGACGCGCTCTAGCTCGTCGATCGCGTTGTCCGGCGTGAGCATGGCGCTGACGCAGCAGGTGGCGGCGGAGAGGCTTTCGAAATTGCCATAGACGCCATCGCCGAGCGTGTGGTGGGTGATCAGACGCTGATGGGTGATGCGACGGCTCGGCGCGCCCACCAGATGAAAGACAGGAAGGCGATGCGCCTTGCTGCCCATCACGCCATTGATGGCGCTCAATTCGCCGACGCCATAGGTCGTGCTCAGGATCGCGGCGCCTTTCAGGCGCGCATAACCGTCTGCAGCGTAAGCGGCGTTCAGTTCATTGGCGCAGGCGATCCACTCAAGCGTGGGGCAGACTTCAATCGCGTCGTCGATCGGAAAAGAATAGTCTCCGGGAACACCGAAAACCTTATCAACGCCAAGGTCAGACAATCTCTTGACGACATATTCGGCTACGGTCGGATTGGTCATTGATATCCCCTTATCGACGTTCGGTTGGGAGACGAAGGGCGCGCGCTCTTCGTCAGTCTCCGTTCATGCAATTTCATGGTTCAGCTTGCGCTGACGCACGGCAGTCTTTCATCCAGCCGGATGTCTATCTGCTTGGCGCGTTGCGCGTGGTCAACCGGCGCTGCGTAATTGCGCCACGCGCACCGGCACCGGTGGATGCGAAAAATAGAAACGCGCAAAGAGCGGATCAGGCGTCAGGCTCGCGAGATTGTCGCGGGTCAGTCGTGTGAGCGCCGCAATCATCGGCTCCTTGCCGACAATCTGGCGCGCAAAATCATCCGCCTCGAATTCGGCCTTGCGCGAACGACCGGAGAGCAGCGGCTTCAGCAGATGCGCAATCGGCTCCTGCGCCAGCATCAGCGCCGTCAGCACGATGCCCGGATCATTGGGCAGGCCAAACCAGCCAGTGAAATCGCCGGACGAAAAGGCCCAATACAATGCCGCAAAACAAACAAAGGCGACAATCGCCGATTGCAGGATCATCTGCCGAACATGACCATATTTAAAATGGCCAAGCTCATGCGCGAGGATCGACTCGATTTCTTCCAGCGAATGTTTTTCGAGCAGCGTGTCGAAAAAGACGATCCGCTTGGCTTTGCCAAGACCCGAGAAATAGGCGTTGCCATGCGTGGAGCGCGTTGAGGCGTCCATCACATAAAGACCTTTGGACTCGAAACCGCATTTTTCGAGCAGCGCTTCCATGCGGCTTTTGGTGTCGCCTTCCGTCATCGGCGTGAACTTGTTGAACATCGGCGCGATGACGGTTGGATAGATCACCGTCATCGCCAGCGTGAGGCCCATGAAGGCGACCCAGGCGAACAGCCACCAGCTATCCGGCAAGGCGCGCAACAGCGCAAACATCGCGTAGAGCGCCGGCACGGCGATCGCCGCGGTTAACGCCAGGCTTTTGGCTTCGTCGAGAATGAAGGTTTTCGGGGTCAGGCGGTTAAAGCCGAATTTCTCTTCCAGCGAGAAGGCGTTGAAATAGGAAAACGGCAGTTCCAGAAAATGCCCGATCAAGGTGAAGGCGATGACGAAGACAACGCTGCGGGTCAGTCCCGGTTCTGTCACGCCGGCGACCAGCGCATAGAGCGGCGCCAGCCAGAACGCGAGCCATGCGACTGAAAGCACCGCATCAAAAATTGTTTCGACAATGCCGAAGCGCGTGCGCGCGATGGTGTAGTCGGCGGCGCGGCGATGATCGTCGAGCGTCACTTCTTCCGCAAAATCGGCCGGCACTGTCTCGCGATGACGGGCGACATTCTCGATCTGTCGCATCCGCAGATACACGCCCAGACCGCTGGAGAGTAAAATCGCAAGGCAGATGAGCGCGCCGGGCAAAAGCATGAATGTCAAACTCCGTAGAGAAACTGTTTGATGTTATTTAAGACGGGATTCGTTTGTGCGCGAGTGGCGCCGGGCGTCAATCTTGAGATTCTCCACCAAAGGCTTTGACATGCGCTTTTCGATGATTGTCGCCCTGATTGCCGCATTGCAGGGCGCGGCGGGCGTCACCCTTGCCGCAGCGGCCGCGCATGTTGACGCCAGCCCCTTGCTCGCCACCGCCAGCCATTTTCTGATGGTTCACGCCGCCTCCGGCATCGGGTTGGCAGCGCTGCTCGCAAGCTCCCTTCCCTTCTCCGGTCTCCTCGCGGGCGTGGCGCTGGCGCTTCAGGCCGGCGTCGTTCTCTTTTCGGCGGATCTCTCGGCGCGCGTTTTTCTGGGCGGCAAACTCTTCGCCTTTGCGGCGCCGATGGGCGGCGGTCTGACGATCCTTGCATGGCTGGGGATCGCGATCTGGGCCGCCCTGAGCCTCCGAAAGGTGAAATAAAACCGGTCGCCGCCCCTGAAGCGCCCGGAATCGCTGGACATGCGAAAGATTCCACCGCACGATTGATTTATGTCCATGTCGTCCACGCCCGACGAAGAACCTCAAAACGCGCCGCAGGCTGCGAGCGCGGGCGATGACGTGCTGGCGGGGCGTCGCATTCTGATTGTTGAAGACGATCCCTTCATCGCCATGGCGCTGGAGGACACGCTGCTTGATTTCGGCATGAGCGTCGCCGGGATTGCGCGCAATCTGCGCGAGGCGGAGCGACTGGCGCGGGAGTCCGTCTTCGACGTCGCGCTGCTCGATGTGAATATCGGCCACGATACAATCGATCCGGTTGCAGAAGCGGTCGCCGCACGCGGCTTGCCCTTCGTTTTCACGACTGGTCATGGCCGCGCCGGCCTGCCGGAGGCCTATCGCGACCGCGCGATTGTCGAGAAACCGTTTTATGTTGATGAGATTCTGCGCGCCCTGCGTGAGCAATTGCAGGGCGGCTAGCCGGGTCGCGCCGCAGCTACGCAACGAGACGCGCTGCGCGCGTCCTATCCGTCAGAACGGAAACAGACCGCCGCCGGAGGGCTGCTGAGCCGGCGCCGCCGGCGCGCCCTCTGCGGCCGGACGCGGCTTCGGCTTTTTCTTTTTCTTCTTCGGCTCGGCGGGCGGCGCGTCCTCGGCCGGCGCGGCGCCATCGCTTGGCGGCGCCGCTTCGACAGGCGCTGCGCCTGAGTCCATCGGCGTCGCCTCAGGCGGAACCGGCGGAACCGAATCCGCCGGACCAATCGGTGCATTTTCGATCGGCGTCGGCGCGACCGGCGTCACCTTGCGGGAGGCTTTTTTCTCGTCGCCCTGCGGTGCAGTTGCGTCGGCGGGCGCGGCAGGCGCCGGCGTTGCGGCGGCGGCGGGCGCAGGGATTTCCTTGCCGCCCTTACAATCGACCAGCCACACGTCATAGACGGGGTGTTCGACGCCATGAAGACCGGGGCTCGCGGCGAACATCCAGCCGGAGAAAATCCGTTTGGATTCTTTCGCTGTCGCGGCGGCAGCGCGCTCGGCTTTAAAGTCGCGGCTGGGTTTGACGATCAGTTCGTCGACCTCGACAAAACTGGTGGTCTGCGGCGTTTCGGTTTGCGGGCGCGTGTTGCAGACGCGCGGCGTCACCTGAAGCGTGCCGAATTGCACCGACTCGCCGATGGCGACCTCGAAATTGATGATTCGACCGGTCGTCTTGTCCAGACCGGAGAAGATGGCGGTGGGATTGCGGATCGGGTCAGCGTTGGCGACGCCTGTCGCGGCGCCAAGCAGAAGCGCCACGCTGACGCTGAAACCAGCTTTCTTCATCATCAACGCACCGCGCATGGAATATTCAACCTAAAAGAAGCAGGCCGATTGCAGCCTGTTCAGCCTTCTGGCCGCCACGCGACATAATCGCCGCCGGTCGGCGCGCGCTCGCCCGTGGAGAGCTGCGATCCCGGCGGACGCCAGGCCTGCGGCGTGCCGGTCAGATTTTGCTGATAGGGAAGCTCCCACTCTTTCGCGACATAGCTTTCCTGCGTCGGCGGCGTGTCGACCGTGTGGTGCAGCCAGCCATACCAGCCGGTCGGCGTCGCCGAGCCTTCGCAATAGCCGTTGTAGATCACCCAGCGACGCTCAAAGCCCAGCGCCGGATCGATCTTGCCGCCGCGCGTGCGGTAATAGACGTTGCCATATTCGTCGGTTCCGACGCGTTCGCCATAGAGCAGCGTCCACAGCCCTGTGTTGAGGGTCGCCTTGTTCCACCAGGTGAAAAAACGGACGAAGTAGGACATGTTTTCAGGCCCCGGAGTGCAGCGCAAATCGTTAAGGTCGCGCCTCTTATGGCGTCCGCGCGCGGCGGTGTCT
>JALRFG010000118.1 GCA_023253795.1 Methylocystis sp. | reverse complement strand
CTCCTGCACAGGCCGGGGGAAGTCCTCGACGGACGGCATGCGCGGACGCGGCGTCTCCGGCAGCGGCGGCACATAGGGCGCCGGTTCGGCGGCCATGTGCTGCGCCTGAGCTTCCATCATGGGCTCGCTGTAAGTCGGACGCGCGGCGGCCGGCTCGTAGTAAACGCCACTGGCGGCATGCTGCGGGACAGGCGCAGGCGCGACCGGCGCCGACGACTGCTCCGCATAATAAACCGGCTCGGCCGGCTCCGGCTGATACGCGGGCGCGGGCGCATGGGCGACAGGAGCCTGAGCGACGGGGGGCTGCGCGACATAGATCGGCGCCTCGGCGACGGCGACATGCGCCGGCTGCTGCTGACGCGTGTGTTGAATCAGCTGCGCGCGCAGACGCTCGGCCGTCTCGGTCATGCGAGCGAGGCTGGTCGGATCGTCGACGGTGATCGTCGAAGGATCGATGCCGGTCGCAACGACCGACACGCGGACGATGCCATCCAGCGCGGAGTCGAAGGTCGCGCCCAGAATGATGTTGGCGTCTTCGTCGACTTCCTGACGAATGCGGCTCGCCGCCTCATCAACCTCGTAAAGGGTCAGATCGTCGCCGCCGGTGATCGAGATCAACAGACCGCGGGCGCCGCGCATCGACACTTCATCGAGCAGCGGATTGGCGATCGCGGCTTCCGCCGCCAGGCTCGCGCGACGTTCGCCGCTCGCCTCGCCAGTGCCCATCATCGCCTTGCCCATGCCGCGCATGATCGAACGCACGTCAGCGAAATCGAGATTGATCAGTCCTTCCTTCACCATCAGATCGGTGACGGAAGCGACGCCCGAATAGAGAACCTGATCGGCCATCGCGAAAGCGTCGGCGAAGGTCGTGCGCTCGGTCGCGATGCGGAACAGATTCTGGTTCGGGATCACGATCAGCGTGTCGACGCTGGTCTGAAGCTCGCCAATGCCCGCTTCGGCGATGCGCATGCGGCGCTGGCCTTCGAAGTGGAACGGCTTGGTGACGACGCCGACGGTCAGAATGCCCATCTCGCGCGCGATCTGCGCGATCACCGGCGCGGCGCCGGTGCCGGTGCCGCCGCCCATGCCGGCGGTGACGAAGCACATATGCGCGCCATGCAGCTGCTCACGAATTTCTTCGCGCGCTTCTTCGGCCGCCGCGCGACCGATCTCCGGCTGCGCGCCGGCGCCAAGGCCTTCCGTGACCTGCAGACCCATCTGCAAAACGCGTTCGGCGCGCGACGACATCAGCGCCTGTGCATCCGTATTCGCGACAAGAAAATCGACGCCCGATAGACCCGAGGCGATCATGTTGTTCACAGCATTGCAACCGCCGCCGCCAACGCCGCACACGATAATCCGGGGCTTGAGTTCCCGCAGTTCGGGCGCTTTGAGATTAATCGTCATGTTCAAGCCTCTCACTCTTTCTTGCATCGGCGCCGGTTGTCTTGCTCCTTGGACGCCCGTCGCCGAACGCGTCGTCCTCGGTCGTTGGTTTTCGGCGCCTTCATTTTTGAGGGCGCCGGAATTCCTGTGAATCAGTCGAATCGAACCTTAGAAGCTATCCCTTAACCATCTACTGACGCGCGTCACATATCCCTCGGTTCCTGTCGCGACGCGACGTTGTCGACGTGGTTCGAAATATTCGCGGCTCGCAACCTGCGGATAAACCAGCAGGCCGGCGACAGCTGCGAAAGCAGGCGTAAAAGCGGACTCCGGCAGACCCTCGACGCCAATCGGGCGCCCTGCGCGCGTCTGGCCGCCAAGAATGCGACGGGTGGCTTCGCACATGCCGTTCAACTGGCTGGCGCCGCCTGTGAGAACGATGCGTCGGCCGGGGCCGGCGGGATAGCCGGCGCGCGTCAGACGATCGCGCAAAAACTCCAGCGTCTCTTCGACGCGCGGACGAATGATGCGCACGAGTTGCGCCTTCGACGCCTGGGTTTTGTTGGCGCTGCGATCGCCGACATGTTCGAAAGCGATGGTCTCCCGCTCGTCCGACGCCGAAGCGATCGCCGAACCATGAAAGGTTTTCAGTCGCTCGGCGTCTGCAAGACGCGCATCAAGCCCGCGTGCAATATCCATCGTGACATGCGCGCCGCCCAGCGCGACGGCGTCGAGATGAATCATTTCGCCGCGTTCGAAAATCGCGACGGACGTCGAACCGGCGCCCATATCGACGACGATCACGCCCATCTCGGCTTCATCCGGCTCCAGCACCGAAAGACCCGACACATAAGGGGCCGCCGCAACGCCCTCGACGCTGAGATGGCCGCGCTCGGCGGCGAGCATCAGATTGCGGATCGCCGCCTGATCGCAGGTCGCGACATGCAGATCGACGCCCAGCTCCTCGCCAATCATATCCTTGGGTTCGCGAATGCCGGTCACGCCATCGAGCGAAAAACCCATGGGCAGGGAATGCAGGGCGACCCGGCCACGACGCAGATGATAGGCGGCGGACGTCTCCAGCACGTGATGAACGTCCGCTTCCGCAACCTCGCGGCCGCCGATCACGCTGCCGGCGGTAAAATGTTCGGATGACAGGCGACCGCCGGACGCGGTGACCACGACATGGTCGATCTGCGCGCCATACATGCTCTCCGCCGCTTCGACCGTCTGGCGAATAGCGCGCTCGGCCTCGTCCATATCGACGACAAGACCATTTTTCACGCCCAGAGAACGCTGATGGCCAACGCCGATCACACGCATCCGATGCGTGCGCCAGTCGCCGGGCGCAACATCACGCGCCGGCGTCAGCCGCGCGATCAGGCAGGCGATCTTGGAGGTTCCGACATCCAGCACCGCAAAAGTCGCAGAGCGACGTTGCGATAAGGGTCTCAGACGCGGCGGAACGACAGGAAACGACATGATCACCCACCACTCTTACGGGGCTTGTGCGCCGTCGCTTCACGGGCGGCGACGCCTTCTTCGGTCAGACGAAACGCAACGCGGTCGCGTGCGCGCAAATCAATGGACATGATGTCCCGATCGAGAATGCGCGCCTCATTCTGCATGCGCACCAGCGCATCTACCGCGGCGCCGGGATTTTCTTCCGGCAGACGCACTGTGACGCCATTGGTCATTTCAATATCCCAGCGACGACCCGCCACCAGCACGCCAGCCTTGACGCGCTTGCTCAAATCGCCCGCCGATTTCATCAGGCCGATATATTCGGGCAGACGCTTCTGCGCGCCGTCGCCAACGACGAAGGGAAGGCCGAGATAGCTTTTGTCGCGCAAGTCGATCAGCGGCACGCCATCTTCGGAAACCACCGAAACATTGCCGTCACGCTGCCAAAGACCGGCCGGACGGCGCTCTTCAATGGCGATGACGAGCCTGTTGGGATAGAGCTTCATCACCTGCGCGGATTTGATGATCGGCGCCGCCAGCAGGCGGTCGCGCACATCGGCGACATCCAGAAACGGCATGGATTGACCGGGACCGATGCCCGCCGCAGAGAGCACGTCGCGTTCGCTCAGCCGCTCACGACCGGAAATCGACACCGCCTCAATATTGAAGCCCGCCAGTCGCGCCGCGATATCCCAGGGCTGACCCTCTCGGGCGACAAAATCCGCATAGGCGCCGTTTTGCATCGCGCCGGCGACGCCGACGACCGCGAACATGACGGCGGCGGCGGCCATGCCGACGCCGGGGCGCGCAAGACGCGCGAAGCGCGGAGGCGTTAAACGACGGCGCGCCGCACGCGCCCGCCGGACGGGCGGCGGCGCATCGCCGGCGCGATCATCTGCGCGCGGCGGCGTTGAACCTGTGACGACAGGCGCGCTGGAAGCGAGCGCCGTCGCCAGCTCCTTCACCGATCGCAGGATGCGTCTTGCACCATCCATTTCACCAACTCGCCGAACGAATAACCAGCATAAGCCGCCATTTCTGGCACGAGCGAGGTCTCGGTCATTCCCGGCTGGGTGTTCACCTCCAATACGACGAGCTCGCCCGTACCTCCGGGGCGGTCGTCGTATCGGAAGTCAGCCCGGCTTACGCCGCGACAGCCGAGAGCTCGATGAGCCTCAAGCGCCAACTGTTGGATATCTTGGTAAATATTCGGTTTAAGATTGGCCGGCAGAACGTGTTTCGAGCCGCCTTTTGCATATTTTGCGTTGTAATCGTACCAGCCGCCGTCTGCGGCGAGGATTTCGATGACGTCCAGCGGACGATCGCCCATCACCGCGCAGGTGAGTTCGCGGCCGGCGATGAACTGCTCGGCCAGCATCAGATCGCCATGCGTCCAGCCTGGGCTTGAGAGTTCCGCCGGCGGCTCCGGATCGTTCTCGGTGACGATGAACACGCCGAAGGAAGAGCCTTCCGACACAGGCTTCAGCACATAGGGCGGCTTCAGCACATGCCCCTTCGCCGCTTCGCGGCGGTCCACGACGCGGCCTTTTGGCACCGGCACGCCAGCGGCCGCCATCACCAGCTTCGCGACATCCTTCTTCATCGCGACGGAGGAGGCGAGGACGCCGGAATGGGTATAGGGGATGCGCAGCAATTCGAGCACGCCCTGCATGCAGCCGTCTTCGCCGAACTTTCCGTGCAGGGCGTTAAAAGCGACGTCCGGCTTCAGCTCCGTCAGACGGATGGCGACATCATGACCGACGTCGACGCGCGAAACGCGATAGCCTTCGGACTCCAGCGCCGCAGCGCAGGCGGCGCCGGAGCGCAGCGAAATCTCGCGTTCGGCGGAAAGCCCGCCCATCAGCACGGCGACATGTAGGGTCATCAAAGTCTCATGGGTTGCAGAACAAAATCAGTGCGACGACGCGCCAATCGCGCATCGCTCACTGGACAGAACTCAGGAAAACGCAAATCGGCGACGATCGGGCCGGAATACGTGACACAGGCCGTTCGCCGTGACGGATGGCGAATCTCTAACGCCGAATCAGGCTAGCGCTTTTTGCGGCCACAGGGAATCTCGCCCCGGCGTCAGGCGACGCCGATGCGCCGGATCTCCCAATGCAGATCAAAGCCGCTCGTCTCACGAACGCGGCGACGCACGGTCTCGCCCAGATTTTCAATGTCGGCGGCGGTGGCGGCACCGCGATTGATCAGAAAATTACAATGCATCTCGCTGACCTGGGCGTCGCCGACGACCAGCCCGCGACAGCCGGCGGCGTCAATCAACTGCCAGGCCTTGCCGCCTTCCGGATTCTTGAAGGTGGAGCCGCCGGTCTTCTCGCGGATCGGCTGCGAGGCTTCGCGCGCGGCGGTGATGCGGTCCATTTCGGCCACAATGGCGGCCGGATCGCCGGGGCGGCCCTGAAACAGCGCCTGCGTGAAAATCACCGACTCGGGCGCGGAACAATGACGATAGCTGTAGCCCATGTCGGCGTTGGAAAAGACGCGCAGGGTCCCGTCGCGATCCACGCCACGCGCCTCGATCAGCGTATCTTTTGTCTCTCCGCCATGCGCGCCGGCGTTCATCCGCAACGCGCCGCCGATGCCGCCGGGAATGCCGCGATAAAAGGCCAGTCCATCGATCCCGGCGTCCGCCGCCGCCCGCGCCGCCTTTACATCCGGCACAGCCGCGCCAACACGCAGACGATGGCCATCCTCAACCGCGATGTCGCCGAAGCCCTTCGCCGACAGTCGAATCACGACGCCAGCGACGCCGCCGTCACGCACGATCAGATTGGAGCCAAGGCCGATCACCGTCAGCGGAATCTCGCGCGGCAGACGTGCGAGGAAATAGGCGAGATCGGCTTCATCCGCCGGCATGAACAGAATTTGCGCCGGCCCGCCGACGCGAAACCAAGTATAGGGCGCCAGCGGTTCATTGACGCTGATACGCCCCCGCAACTCTGGCGCCAGACGCGCGATCTCGCCCAAGAGATCGGGAAAGCTCATTGCGCGCCGCCCGCGGCAAGCTGCTCCGGCAGCGCATAAGCCCATTGCGTGATGTTGCCGGCGCCAAGGCAAACGACGTAATCGCCCGGCGCGACGATCTCGCGCACCATCGCCGGCAATACTTCCGGCGACGGCAAGCCCACTGCGCGACGATGGCCATGGGCGCGAATGGCGCCAACCAGCGCATCGCGATCAACGCCTTCAATCGGCGACTCCCCCGCCGCATAGACATCGGCGATGATCACCACATCGGCGTCGTTGAACCGCGACCGTGTTCGGGTCGAACGTCGGGTTCGAGTACATCGCCAACACCGCGCCACTGCGAACGTCGATCACCACGACCGAACCTTCACGCCCCTGCAGGGCCTGCTTCGCAGCCGCCTGCAGGTCGTTGCGCAGAGTCATCACCACCGACCCCGTTTGGTCTTCGCGTGAGAAGGTCTG